>JAUNRP010000060.1:2849-10079 GCA_030544165.1 bacterium | reverse complement strand
GGACGGCCGTTCTCGGGGGTCTAGGGCGTTTCCGCAGTTCAGGGACCTGACCGCCACAGATTGCGTCCGAGCTCGTGTCCACAATTTCAAGCAGGCCGCCGCCGAGTGGGGCAGGTGGTGCTGTGGACTCCCCTGGGGCTGGAGTGACAGCCTCCGGCGGCCCGACGGCGGGGGGTCACGTTCCAGCGGGAGGTGCGCCCCGCCCACGGTCCCGACGGCGGGGGGTCACATTCCAGCGGGAGGTGCGCCCCGCCGTCGGGGGCGCCACCCTCGGTCCGACGGCGGGGGCCCACCTTCCAGCGCGAGCTGCGCCCCGCCGTCGAGGGCACCCACGCCCCCGGCCACGGGCCCGCCTCGCATCCTCGCGGCGCAATTACTAGCCTTGGAGGATGACCTCCACCGGGAACGAGACCCCTGCCGCCGCGCCACCCCGCCACACGGTGGAGATCGAGCGCCAACCGGACCAGACCATCAGCAACGGCACCGAGCCCGGCGCGAGCGTCACCCGGCACCCCCGCAACCCCCCGCGCGTGGCGGTGGCCACGGCGGACGCGGTGGGCCGCCGCTCCCTGAAGGACCTCCTGGGTGAGGCCGAGGGGATGGGGGAGAAGCTCAAGGCGGCCATGACGTGGCTGCAGTCCACCCGCCTCATGCGGGCCAACAACCGCATCAACGCCACGCGCGGCAACCTGCTGGCCGGCGGGGTGGCCTACAACGCCCTGTTCTCACTCGTTGCGGCGCTCACGGTGGGAATCACCGTGGTCATGACCCTGCTGCAGTACAACCCGGAGTTCCGGGACACCGTGATCCGGGGGATCGCGGATGCCGTGCCGGGGATCCTGCAGGTGGACGGGGGCGAGGGCCTCGTCAGCCCGGACGACCTCATGCTGGACACCGCGCTGAACCCCACCACCATCATCGCCGCGGCCGTGGCCATCTGGTCCGCGCGGGCCATGATGATGGCCCTGCGCCGCTCCATGCGTGCGGTGGCCGGCATCACGCTGTTGAAGGAGAACTTCCTCGTCCAGGTGCTGCGCGATGTGGGCGGGTTCGTGGTGCTCGGCCTGACCGTGGCGGCCACCTCGATCATGGTGGTGGCCTCCCAGCAGTTCGGCGAGCAGGTGCTCGACTGGATCGGCGTGGAGGGCCCCGTGGGTGGCTTCCTCATCCGCGCCTCCGCGTACGTGGTCACGTTCGCGATGGACTTCCTCCTCTTCCTCTTCCTCTTCCGCTTCCTCGCGGGAATCCGGGCACCGAGGAAGGACCGGTTCATCGGCGCCGCGATCGGAGCGCTGGGCTCCGGGGTGCTCCGCGTGCTCGGGACTGCGGCCATCAGCCTCCCGGACAACCCCGTGATGCAGGCCGGAACCGCGATCGTCACCCTGCTCCTGCTGGTCAACCTGATGGTGCGCATGGCCCTGTACGTCACCGCCATCATGGTGAACCCGCCCGCCCCGGTGATCCCCGAGGCGCCGGACGAGATCCACTTCGCCGCCACCCCCAACTACGTCACCGTGTCCGTGCCCTCCACGCTCCAGTGGGACCACGAGCCCGCCGGCGGCACCCTGATCCCGGACCCCACCCTCAACCCCGAGTACGAGCCCGAGCCCGAGCCCGAACCAAAGTGGGGTGGGCTCATCGGTAGGATGAAGCGCCGTCGCATCGCGCGGCTGGAGGAGAAGCTCCGAAGCGCACGCGAGAAGTACTACACCTGACCGAAAGGGCCACCGATGTTCGCCATCGTGCCGGCAGGCGGGGTGGGCAGCCGGCTCTGGCCCCTCTCGCGCGCCGCCTCGCCCAAGTTCCTGCGCGACCTCGAGGGCGCTGGCCGCACCATGCTGCAGACCACCCTGGACCGGCTCGCCCCCGTCACCGAGGGGATCGTAGTGGTCACCGGATCCGCACACGCGCCCGCCGTCTCTGCCCAGATTTCCGACGACGGCGCCAGCGAGGTGGTGGCCGAGCCCTCCCCGCGCGATTCGATGGCCGCCATCGGACTCGCGGCCGCCATCCTCCACGAGCGCCACGGCGACGTGGTGGTGGGATCCTTTGCCGCGGACCACGCGATCCGGGATGCCGGGGCGTTCCACGCGGCCGTGCGCCGCGCCGAGCGGATCGCGGCCGAGGGCCTGATCGTCACCATCGGCATCACGCCCACAGCCCCCTCCTCGGCCTACGGCTACATCGAGGCGGGCTCCCCGCTCAGCGCCCCGCTCCAGGGGCTCGAGGTGGCGCGGTTCGAGGAGAAGCCGGTGCCCGCCACCGCCGCCGCCTACCTCGCCACCGGCCGCTATCTGTGGAACGCGGGGATGTTCGTGATGAGGACCGGCGTGCTGCTGGACGTGCTCGCCGAGCTGCAGCCCGAACTCCACGCGGGTCTGGTGGCCATCGCCCGCGCGTGGGACACGGAGGAGCGGGAGGCCGCGCTCGCGGAGCACTGGGAGGCCCTCCCGCGCCTCGTGATCGACCGCGCGGTGGCCGAACCGATGGCGGAACGCGGCGTCGTCGCCGTGGTGCCTGCCGAGATGGGCTGGAGCGACATCGGTGACTTCGACGCGCTCGCCCAGGTGAGTCCGCGGGGAGCCGACCTCGAGATCAACTCACCGGGAACGTTCGCCCACGCCGAGCGGAAGGTGGTGGTGGTGGGGATCCCGGGCGCCGTCGTCGTGGAGACGGAGGACGCGATCCTGGTGACCACGCGGGAGCGGGCGCAGGACGTGAAGGCGGCCGTGGACGGGCTGGACGGCGAGTTGGAGGGACTGCGGTGAGGGAGGACCTGGCGCGCCGGGTGGAGGAACTGACGGACGGCGTGGCGGACTCGCTGGTGGAGCTGCGCCGAACGATCCACCGCAGGCCCGAACTCGGGTTCGGGGAGCACCGCACCACCGAGAGGGTGGCGAGGTACCTGGCGGCGGCCGGGATCGAGACACGGCCGCTCAGCCCCACGGGACTGGTGGCGGACATCGGCCCGGAGGGGGAGGGCCGCACCATGATCCGCGCGGACCTCGATGCCCTGCCGCTGCAGGAGCGGAGCGGGGAGCCGTTCGCCTCCGAGGTCACGGGGATCTCCCACGCCTGCGGGCACGATCTGCACACCGCGATCGCTGCGGGGGTGGCGCGCGTGCTGAAGGCGCTGGATGAGGAGGGGCTGCTGGGCAGGGGCGTGCGCATCCTGTTCCAGCCGGCCGAGGAGGTCCAGCCCGGAGGGGCGCGGCACGTGATGGAGCAGGGCGTGCTGGACGGGGTGGTGCGCGCCTTCTCGCTGCACTGCGATCCGCGCCTGGACGTGGGGAAGGTGGGGGTGAAGGAGGGCCCGATCACCGCCTCCTCGGACACGCTGCGGGTCACGCTCTCGTCCCTCGGCGGGCACACCTCGCGGCCGCACCTGACCGGGGACATCGTGTTCACGCTCGGGCAGGTGATCACCCAGACCGGTGCGGTGCTGAACCGGCGGCTCGATCCGCGCCACGGCGCGTCCGTGACGTGGGGCGTGGTGCACGCCGGAAACGCCCCCAACGTGATCCCGGAGGAGGGCGTGGTCTACGGGACGCTGCGCTGCCTGGACTCTGCCGTGTGGGAGATCGCGGGGCCGCTGGCCGCGCAGGCGATCACCCAGATCGTGGCGCCCTACGAGGTGGACTGCGATGTGGAGCACGTGGTGGGCCTGCCCCCGGTGGTGAACGGGGCGGAGGAGACGGAGATCCTGCGCGAGGCCGCGCGCGTGGCGCTCGGGGAGGGGGCTGCGGTGCCCACCGAGCAGTCGCTGGGAGGGGAGGACTTCGCGTGGCTGCTCACCGAGGTGCCCGGCGCGATGGCCCGGCTGGGGACGCGCGAGCCGGGAGGGGTGACCTACGACCTGCACCGGGGGGATGCCCGCTTCTCCGAGCGGGCGATCGGGGTGGGAGTGCGGTTCTTCGCCATGGCGGCGCTGGCCGGGTGAGGGCTTGGCGGGGCCTCCGTCTTGGGGTGCGCTTGACCCCTGTTTGGTCAGCCGCCGAACACCGGTTCTCCGGACGGACACGGAACGGTAACTCTTTGGTTTCCGGGCCTTTCGGGTGCTCCGTGAAACCGTGCGTACCGGTAACCTGTATCCGACCCAGCAGCGCCGCGTTATCCCGCGAACCTGCGCCAATCACTAGGAGTCACTTTGAAGAACAAGTTCCTCATGGGCACCGCCGCTGCCATCAGCGCGATCGCCCTTGCTGCGTGTGGTGCAGCGCCTGAGACTGACACCACCACCCCGCCCGCCGCTGGCGGCACCGAGACCACTGCTGCTGGCACCACGGAGCCCACCGAGACCGAGACCGCGGACACGGAGGCCCCCGAGGCATCGGGTGACTTCAAGGCCTGCATCGTCTCCGACGAGGGCGGCTTCGACGACCGTTCGTTCAACCAGCTCTCCTACGAGGGCGTCGAGCGCGCCGTCGACGAGCTTGGCATCCAGATGGCGGAGGTCCAGTCGGACACCCCGACCGACTACGCGCCGAACCTCGCCTCGCTCGTGGACGAGCAGTGCAACCTGATCGTGTCCGTGGGCTTCGCGCTCGCCGCCGACACCTCAACCACCGCCGAGGCGAACCCGGATGTGGAGTTCGTGCTGGTGGACCACGACGGTGACGCCGACTTCGACGGCGAGAAGGATGCCGAGAACATCAAGCCGCTCGTGTACGACACGGCCCAGGCCGCCTTCATGGCCGGCTACCTCGCCGCTGGCTACTCCGAGGCCGGCATGGTGGGCACCTTCGGTGGCCAGCCCTTCCCGACCGTGACCATCTTCATGGACGGCTTCAAGCAGGGCGTGGAGTACTACAACGAGACCAAGGGGACCGACGTCCAGGTCATCGGCTACCAGGGCGGGGAGCAGGGCTCCTTCACGGGTGGCTTCGAGGCCAACAACGACGCGAAGTCCGTGGCCGAGGGCATCATCGACCAGGGCGTTGATGTGATCCTGCCCGTGGGTGGCCCGATCTACCAGTCGGCCATCGACGCCATCAAGGACTCCGGCCGCGACATCGCGCTGATCGGTGTGGACGCGGACTTCTACGAGTCCGACCCGTCCACCCAGGAGTACGTGCTGACCTCCATCCTCAAGGCGATGGACGTCTCCGTGTACGACGCGATCGTGGCGGCTGCCGGTGGCGACACCAACACCGACACCTACGTCGGCACCCTCGAGAACGGTGGCGTGGGCCTCGCTCCGCTCCACAACTTCGAGGACCGGGTTGACCCGGAGCTGTGGCAGGAGGTCCAGGACCTCCAGCAGCAGATCATCAGTGGCGAACTGGAAGTCACGTCCTACCTCGCTGGCTAGTCCCGAGCAGGTAATGTCCGGGGGGAGGCGAGTGATCGCCTCCCCCCGGACCGGTCACTACCCTCAGGAGACCTGAAGAGCAATGAAGCTTGAACTACGCGGGATCACCAAGAGGTTTGGCACCTTCACCGCCAACGACTCGATCGACCTGGTGGTGGAGCCCGGGGAGATCCACTGCCTCCTGGGGGAGAACGGGGCCGGCAAGTCCACCCTGATGAACGTCCTCTACGGCCTCTACAGCGCGGATGAGGGCCAGATCCTCCTGGACGGGGTGGAACAGCACTTCGATGGCCCCGGTGACGCGATGGAGGCCGGAATCGGGATGGTGCACCAGCACTTCATGCTGGTCCCCGTCTTCACCGTGGCCGAGAACGTCATGCTGGGAAACGAGTCCACCGCGTTCGCCGGCCAGCTCAACATGGGCGAGGCCCGCGCCAAGGTGCAGGAGATCGCGGCCCGCTTCGGGTTCCACGTCAATCCCGACTCCGTGATCGAGGACCTCCCGGTGGGTGTCCAGCAGCGCGTGGAGATCATCAAGGCGCTCTCCCGTGACGCCAATGTCCTGATCTTCGATGAGCCCACCGCCGTGCTCACCCCCCAGGAGACGGACGAGCTGATGGAGATCATGCGCCAGCTCAAGGCCGAGGGGAAGGCGATCGTCTTCATCACCCACAAGCTGCGCGAGGTCCGCGAGGTGGCGGACACGATCACCGTGATCCGGCGCGGCAGGGTGGTGGGCCAGGCATCCCCCACCTCCACCGATGCCGAACTGGCGGAACTCATGGTGGGCCGCGCCGTGGAGCTCAAGGTGCCCAAGGGCGAGCCGCAGTACTCGGACTCGCTGTTCGAGGTGAAGAACCTCGAGGTGACGGACGAGGCCGGCACCGTGGTGGTGGACGACGTCTCCTTCTCCATCCGGGGCGGCGAGGTGCTCGTGGTGGCGGGTGTCCAGGGCAACGGCCAGACGGAACTGGCCGAGGCGATCGTGGGCCTCATGCCCCCCTCGGACGGCTCGATCATGCTGGACGGCAAGGAACTGCGGGGAAAGACCGTACGCCGGGTGCTCGACGAAGGGGTGGGTTTCGTTCCGGAGGACCGCTCCGTGGAGGGCTTGGTGGGCAAGCTCACCGTGGCCGAGAACCTCATCCTGGATCGCACCAACGATCCGAAGTTCGTGAAGATGGGCAGCCTCCGCCTCGGTGCCCTCGAGGAGTTCGCCACGGCCTCCGTGGACGAGTTCGACATCCGCACGGGCTCCATCCACTCCCCGGTGGGGACGCTCTCAGGGGGCAACCAGCAGAAGGTGGTGATCGCGCGGGAACTCTCCCGTGATCTCGCGTTCCTGCTCGCCTCCCAACCCACCCGCGGCGTGGACGTGGGCTCCATCGAGTTCATCCACCGCCGCATCATCGAGGCCCGCGACGCCGGCGTGCCCGTGCTCGTGGTGTCCACCGAGCTGGACGAGGCCGCGAACCTCGGAGACCGCATCCTCGTCATGTACCACGGCAGGATCGCCGGGATCGTCCCCGCGGACACCCCACGCCACGAACTTGGCCTTCTCATGGCCGGCATCACCCAGAGCGAGGAGGTCGCATGACCGGGAACGAGCGGCCCACGAACGGCCTCCCAGAATCCGATGACCACGAAGAGGTGGTGGGCGAGGTTCCCGAACGGGTGACCCCACCCGCCGACGCCGCCGGACCAGGGGCGGTCGAGGCACCCGAGGCGACCCCCGCGAGCGGACTCGACGCCGCCGGGACCGGACTGGCCGCGATGGGCGAGCCCGCCGTCGTCGGGGCGCCGACTGCCGGGGATGACGAGGAGGGGCGGTGGCGGGAGGCGCTGCGCCGGGCCACCTCCGGAAGCTGGGCGGTCTCCGTGGGAGCGCTCATCCTCGCGATCCTGGCCGGCTCGATCCT
>JAUNRP010000060.1:0-2749 GCA_030544165.1 bacterium | reverse complement strand
CAGGGCCAGATGCTCGCCGCCGCCGTCTGCGCCGGGGCCGTGGCCTTCTTCCTCCCCATGCCGTTCCCGCTGCACATGATCGTGGCGGTGATCGCCGGACTGATCGGCGGCGCGATCTGGGCGGCCCTCGCGGGTGCGCTGAAGGCCTACACGGGAGCCCACGAGGTCATCTCCACCATCATGCTGAACTGGATCGCGTACTACGCGGTCTCCTACATGGTCTCCACGCCCGGGCTGCTGCAGGCACCCGGCTCCTTCCAGCCGAAGACCGCCGCCACCCCCGCCTCGGCCCAGATGCCCGCGCTGCTCGGGGGCAACTACCGGATCCACTTCGGGTTCATCCTCGCGCTCATCGCGGTGGCGATCATGTGGTGGATCCTCAACCGCTCGAAGGTGGGACTCCACTACCGCGCGGTGGGCCTCAACCCGATCGCGGCGAATGCCGCGGGGATCGACGTGCGGCGCACCACCGTCTCGGTGATGCTCGTGGCCGGTGCGTTCGTGGGCCTCGCGGGGGCCACCCAGGTGCTCGGGACCGTCACCACGGGATTCGACGCGGGGGTGCACTCGGGGATCGGATTCGACGCCCTCACGGTGGCACTGCTGGGGCGCTCCCAGCCGATCGGCGTGCTGTTCGCCGGAATCCTCTTCGGAGCCTTCAAGGCGGGAGGCGCGACCATGCAGACCGCCGAGTCCATTCCGATCGAGATCGTGCTGGTCATCCAGTCCCTCATCGTGCTCTTCATCGCGGCCCCGCCGCTGGTGCGGGCCATCTTCCGCCTGCCGCAGCCCGGCGGTAAGCCGCGCCGACAGCCCCGCCGCACCAAGAAGGAGGTGGCGGCATGAGCACGGTCGTCGATCAGGCGCACGTGGAGGACCAGGTCCGCCAGGTGGTGAAGATCAGCCGGAAGCCGGTGTGGGCCATGGGTGTCATGGCCGTGATCGTCCTGTTGCTCCTCACACTGCGCCCCACCGAGGGCAACACGCGCTTCCGGTTCTCCGCCGTGGGCGACTGGGTGCAGATCCCCAACATCAGTACGCCGGGAATGCCGCTCGCCTGGATCTGCCTCGCGATCTCCGTGGCGCTCCTCGGCTACGCGATCTTCCTGCTCACCCGGCGGCGTCCCACACCGATGTGGCTCACCGCCATCTTCGCCCTCCTCGTGGTGACCGCGTTCCTGGCCTGGGCAGGCGCCGGAGCCTCGGCCGACTTCAACGTCACCCGGCTCGTGGGCGGCACCGTGCTGCTCGCCGTGCCGCTGATCTTCGGGGCCCTCGGTGGTGTGATGGGTGAGCGGGCCGGCGTGGTCAACATCGCCATCGAGGCCCAGCTCCTCGGTGGGGCCTTCTCGGCGGCCCTGATCTCCTCCCTCACGGACAACCCCTGGTTGGGCCTGCTGGCCGCGATGGTGGCAGGGGTGCTCGTGGCCTCGCTCCTGGTGGTCTTCGCGATCAACAACCGCGTGGAGCAGGTGATCGTGGGTGTGGTGGTCAATGTGCTGGTCATCGGACTCACCTCCTTCATGTTCGGCCAGGTCCTCACCTCCGATCCGGCCCGGTTCAACTCCTCCACCCGGTTCTCCAACATCGCCATCCCGGTGATCTCGGAGATCCCGATCATCGGACCGGCACTCTTCCGCCAGTCGATCCTCATCTACCTGATGTACCTGATGGTGCCGCTCGTGTGGTTCGTGCTGTTCCGCACCAAGTGGGGCCTGCGGGTGCGCGCGGTGGGTGAACACCCGAAGGCCGCGGACACCATGGGCATCAACGTGAACGGCACCCGGCGCCAGGCCGTGCTGATCGCGGGCGCGGTTGCCGGGATGGGCGGGGCGTTCTACACCGTGGTCTCCGTCTCCCAGTTCACCAAGGAGATGACGGCGGGGGCGGGGTACATCGCCCTCGCTGCCGTGATCTTCGGAAAGTGGCACCCGCTCCGTGCGGCCGCCGCGGCGCTGCTGTTCGGCTTCGCGAGCTCCCTCGAGCAGGCGCTCTCGCTCGCCGGTGCACCGGTGCCCAGCCAGTTCATGCTGATGCTCCCGTACGTGGTGACGCTCGCCGCCGTCGCAGGGCTCGTGGGCCGCTCGCGCGCACCCGCCGCCACCGGTGTCCCCTACGTGAAGGAGTAGCCCGTGACCACCTGGGATCGACTCCGCGCGGAGGCCATCGAGGCCGCGTCCCACGCGTACGTCCCGTACTCGGGCTACCGGGTGGGGGCGGCCGCCATGACCGACGACGGGCGGCTCATCTCCGGCTGCAACGTGGAGAACGCCGGGCTCGGCGTCACGCTGTGCGCGGAATGTGGGCTCGTCTCCGAACTGCACCGTGGGGGTGGCGGGCGGTTGGTGGAGTTCCTGTGCGTGAACGGGGAGGGTGAGATCATCACCCCCTGCGGGCGCTGCCGCCAGTTGCTCTGGGAGCACGGCGGATCGGAGCTGCGCCTGCTGATGCCGTGGGGTGAGACCACCATGGAGGAGCTGCTGCCCGGTGCGTTCGACGCCGCGGACATGGCAGCGATTCCCGGCCCCATGAGCGGGGCGGGGGAGCGGACCAACGGGAGCCCCGTCGTCGGGGAGTAGAGGAAGGGAAGCCATGGGAGTGGAGGCATTCGACGCGGTTGATGTGATCCGGACGAAGCGCGACGGGGGGCGCCTGACGGACGAACAGATCGACTGGGTGGTGGACGCCTACACGCGCGGCGTGGTGGCGGACGAGCAGATGGCCGCGCTCAACATGGCGATCCTGCTCA
>JAUNRP010000059.1:4289-10156 GCA_030544165.1 bacterium | reverse complement strand
GCGCTGGCAGGAATCGGCGTGGTCCCGCTCGCCGTCACCCTTCCCGCATTCGCAGAGGCCACCGGTGAGGATGCTCTCCTCGAGGGGGCGGGGTCGGGTGTCGAGGTCGCGAGTCTGGTGCTCCCCGAGGACGTGGCATCGGACCCCGAGCAGCCGGCGGCACTGGCGCTGGTCCAGGACGAGACGCTGTCACAGGCGCCCTCGCCCGAGCCAGTGGCCCTGAGCCTTGCGATCGAGCAGCCGCCGGCGCCCGAGCCTGCACCGGAGCCCTCGCCCGAGCCGGAGCCGACGCTCGAGCCGGAGCCGTCTCTGCAGGCCTCGCATGAGCCCTCGCCGGAGCCTGCACCAGAGCCTGAGTCCTCGGTCGAGCCGGAGCCAGCACCAGAGCTTGAGCCTGAGCCGTCACAGGGTCCGTCGGATGCTCCCGGCTCAGATCCTGGCCCGAATCCTGAGCAGGGGATCGCCCCAGACCCGTCCTCACGGCCCGCTCCCGTTGACGGTGAGGGCGCTGGAGAACCCGACGGGCTTTCCATGCAGCCAGATGAGACACCCTCGCCCCCCGCCGATTCGGCGCTGGAGGTCGAGCCAGAAGAGTTGGTGGAATCTGACGGTCCGACGATGGCTCTGCTTGCGGGTGCCGGTGGCTTTGGACCAAGTTCCCCGGGTGCCGGTGAGGTTCTCATCCGTGTGAAGAAGGGTGGTGACCGCAGCGGTCCCAACTCCGTGAGCAACCTCGCTGGAGCCACCTTCGGGGCGTTCGAGGCGAGCAGCAACTCCACGGACACATCCGGTGCGACCCCGATCGAGACGTGTACTACGGACGCCTCGGGTTACTGCCACATGCTCGTCCCCACACGCGGGGGTGGCTCCGGAAGTGATAGCGCTGGCTACCTGGTGAGGGAGATCTCTGCACCCGCCGGTTACCGCACCATCGAGCGATACAACGTCTCGAGCAGCGGCCTCAGCGTGACAGACACCTACAACTACCGCTACTACACCGGACGGGTGGGCCCCACTCGCTCTTCCGGACAGCGGACGTTCACCTTCCCCACCCAGGGCTCTGGCCTCTCGTTGTCGAGCGGCACATGGGCGAATTCTCGCGTGAATCCGGCACTCCCTGCACAGTGCGGACTGAACGTGGCACTGCTCATCGACCTCTCCACGTCCGTGGGCGGCAACATCTCCTACATCCGTAGTGCTGGATCCGGCTTGGTTCGGGCCCTCGAGGGCACTCCCTCTCAGGTGGCCGTCCATACCTTCAGCACGAGGGCTCCCGCCTCAGGAGCGAACAACGCCAACATGGGTCTTCGGAGTGTGGCCACTGCCGCCGGGGCGCAGGCCGTCGTGAACAAGGTCAATGGACTCACGATCCCTTCGGGAACGCAGTACACAAACTGGGACTCGGGACTCTGGGGTCTCATGGGAATGGCGAGCGATCTGGACGCTGTTCTGATGCTGACGGATGGTGTCCCCACCCGGTACGGACCTAACGGCGACGGCGCCGGCACCAGCCGCCTCATCGAGGTTGAGAATGCCATTGCCTCGGCGAATGCCATCAAGGCCGCCGGCGTGCCCGTCATTGCTGTGGGCGTTGGAAGTGGAGTCTCGGGTGCAGCCGACAACCTCATCAACATCTCCGGACCGCGCCGAGGCGGCGAGGACGCGCTCGGCGATTACTACCAGGTGAACTGGGATGCCCTCGCGGATAGTCTGCGCGCGCTTGCGTCACAGAACTGTGACGGCACGGTCACGCTCATCAAAGAGGTGGTCCCGGTTGGAGGTGGCGAGCCCGTGGTCCGATCAAACTGGAACTTCACAGCCTCGGCTCCCGGCCCCACGATTCGCCTTGACGCGAACCCCACGGACCCGTTTGCCACATCCGTGACTGGAACCACCAACGCGGGTGGCGCCGTCGCCTTCCTCTCGGACTTCAGCGGAACCACGGCGGCCGATCGCAGGATGACGGTGACCGAGGTGCTTGAGGGCTACGACCTGGTGCAACAGGGTGGTTTCAATGCTCGGTGCACACTCGATGGGCAGCCGGTGCCGGTCACGAATGCGGGCTCCGCTGCCAGCCCTGGATTCACCGTGGATCCGGTGGACGGCAGGAACATCGCCTGCGTCGTGCGAAACCAAGAGCTCGACACCACGGCCCAGCTCCGCGTGGACAAGGTCTGGAGCATCGACCTCGGTGATGGGCAGGGGCCCGTGGTGTATGACCCGAATGATGCTCCAACCTTGATTCCGGGACTCGGCGCTCGTTTGGTACTGGGTGGAAACACGGGTCTACCCGGAGGATCCCATTCCTTTGGAACTGTCTATCCCAACCTGGAGCTGAACTCCACGGTCACGATCTCCGAGGAGGTCACGGGATTGCCGCCCCTGTGCACCTACACGGCCACATTCGCGCCCACGCTGGGAGCGGACTCGTCTCTCACCCTGACGATCCCTTCGGATGAGGGCATCAATGAGGTGACGATCACCAATGCCGTGGTGTGCGAATCGAAGCTCACCCTCGAGAAGCAAGTGGACGGACCCAACCCCGTTGCTGCGACCAACTGGACCCTCCAGGCTCTCGCCCAGGGCTCGGCCATGACCTTTGGTGAGGGGACTTCTGGTATCACGCATCCTGTGACACCGGGCGCGGTCTATCCGCTCGCGGAGACCCTGATCGCGGACCCCGATCCGCGTGCCCACCACTATGTGCAGACCCTGACACCCACAGATGCCCAGGGGCAGTGGCAGGCCAACCAAGCGCTCGGTGCCACCGGGTCCTGGACCTGCGTCGAAGCCACGGGACTTGATGCCAACGATCAACCCGTCTGGGGTACCAACTGGTACGACGGCCGCAACGGCGGCGTCACGGTCAAGCCCGGTCAGTGGTCGCGGTGTACGGCGATCAACCAGACCGCTGAGATCACTCTGCTGAAGTACGTGGTCAACGACGACGGCGGCACCAGGGTTCCAGCGGACTGGACCCTGACCGCGACGCCCGCGGCTGCGCCGGCCGTTCCGGGTCTCGCCCCCCAGCCCGTCCTCGGCGCCTCTTCGCCAAATGCCACCAACACGTTCAGCGTCCGCCCTGGGCATGGATACACCCTCAGCGAATCGGAGAGCCCCGGATACCAGCAGGTGGCGATCCAGAGGTATGTGGGTGACAACCCAGCTAACCCGAACCACCTGGTAGAGGCTGATTGGGAGGCCGTGACGCAGCCGGTGAGCGTCGAGGTCCTCGATCACGACATCTTCCGCTTCGTGAATGGCGACCTCCCCGGTTCGGTCGCCTGGACGAAGGTGGACGCGGCAGATGATCGCCTCGGCGGTTCGGAGTGGTTGCTCACCGGCCCTGGCCTACCGGCCGAGGGGCTGGCGATCACGGACTGCGTGGCGGCGGACGCCACAGGGTGCACCGGCCCGGACCGTGACCACACCGCCGGCGGTTTCCGGCTCGAGGGCCTGGATTGGGGCACGTACCAGCTCACGGAGACCAAGGCACCGGCGGGCTACTTCCCGCATGGGGATCCGATCTCCTTCACGGTGTCCGGCAGCACACTCAACCCCGAGCTCGAGCCGGTGGTCAACATTCCGAGGACACCTCCGCCGTTGCCGCACACCGGTGGCATCGGTCGGGACTTCTTCGCCCTGACGGGAACCGGCGTCCTCCTGGCGGGACTCGTGCTCATCGGAGTCGGACGATTCGGTTCGCGCCGCGAGGAGGTCGCCTGAGAGATCACATGACCAGAAGAAGCACGCGACCCGCAGCCGAGCGATCGGCCACAACCACACACGAATCTCGACCATTTCCCCTCAACGGCCCACATCGGGGCACGTGGGCAGAAAGGAAGAAGGCACAGAAATGACAATGACGACCACAAGATTCCTCCAGCGGACAGCCGCTGGCTTCGGGGCACTCGCCCTGGCCGCCGCTGGAGCCCTGGCGCTGGCGGCACCTGCAGCAGCACAGTCCCAACCGGGCCCGGGACAACCCGGGGCTCCCGACTCCGGCAGCCTCACGATCAACAAGTACAAGGGTGCTCCCAGGGAGAACCCGGCACCTGCTGACCTTCTCAACGGTGTGGAGTTCACGGTGACTCAGGTCGGAACGACCGTGGGCACCGATTGTGTTCCGCTCAATCTGGCCCAGGCCTCTGCGTGGGACGGCCTTCCCGCGTTGTTCGCTACGACGCCCGCATCTCTGACCGGCGATTTCTGCTACGTTCCGGGCGCGCAGAGCGCGACCACTGTGAGCGGTCAGGCGCAATTCTCGAACCTGGATCTGGGCGTCTACTTCGTGAGTGAGACGGATCCGGGTCCGAACAACATCGTCTCGAAGGTCCCCGATTTCTTCGTCTCAGTCCCGATGCCGCAGGGCGCAAGCGGCTGGCTCTACGATGTGGTGGCGAACCCAAAGAACCAACTCATGGACGCGCCCACCAAGACCGTCGCCGATCCCGAGACGTTCGTGACCGGTGCGATCGTCCCGTGGACCATCAGCGCGCGCATTCCGACGCTCAACGACGAGAAGTTCACCGTGGCCTCCGTGAATGACGTACTTGATTCGCGGCTCAGCTACGTGAGCTCCATCGTCAGCATCGGTTCCACGGTCCTCGAGGAGGACACCCACTACACGGTCAATCCTGCGGGCGTGACCTGGACCTTCACCGAAGCGGGTCGACTCCTGCTCGATGGCCAGATGGGCCAGACCCTTACCATCGTCATGAAGACACGGGTGGGCGACGTCGGAGACGGTGCGATCCCCAATATGACCTACTCCGCGACATTCAACGGCGCGACGGTGCCCGGCGGCACTGTCCCCTACACGTACTGGGGCAAGCTCACCATCACCAAGAACGACAACTCCCAGCCGGCGAGGCCTCTTGCTGGAGCGCAGTTCCAGGTGTTCTCTACGGCGGCGGACGGAACCTGCCCGGCTACGGCCCCCTCCAGTGGCGCGCTGGCCACCGGCACCTCGAACAACGCCGGATTGGTGGAGTGGGCGGGCCTGACCCCGAACAATCCGCTGACCCTCTGGATCGCCAACAGCCCGGACAACCCCATCACGCCGAGCCCCACCAAGGGGTACTGCGTGTTCGAGACGGTGATTCCGGCGGGGCACCTCGCCACACCGATCGCGAACCCCGTGATGATCGGTGCGAGCCCCACACCTCTCGAGCTGAACGTGGTGAACCCGCGGCGCGAGGGCCCGAGGCTCCCCATGACCGGCGCCCAGGGCACGCTCGTCCTGACCGCCGGAGGGCTCGCCCTCATCGGCCTCGGCGCCGGAGGCGTGGCAGTGGCACGCCGCCGGAACGACGTCGCCTGAGTGGTGACCCCGCGATAGCGAGGTGATGGTGGCGGCGGCGCGAGTAGCGTCGTCGCCACCATCGCATGAGAGGGAGGAGTGGCATGGCGAGGCAACGGCACAGCAGATCGGGGCGCCGAACGTGGCGCTTCCCGGCGCTCCACGCCGCTGCCGCGCTCGTCATCCTCCTGGGGACCTGCCTGGTCATGTACCCACACGTGGCCTCCTGGTTCTCCCAACTCGAACAGTCTCGCGTGACCGAGGTGGCGCGGGTCACGATCGATGAGCCACCCAACGACGACGCCTCGTTCCGGGCAGCCCGGATGCAGGAGGCCCGGGAGTACAACGACGCCCTCGAGAGTGGGGCCATCTACCGGGCGAACAGCAACGTCGCCACCGGGGAGGGGGTGGCCGCGGACGGGGCGTTCGTCTACAACGACATCCTCGACGTCACCGGAACCGGCTTCATGGGCCGGCTCATGTACGACTCCCTGGACATCGATCTGCCCATCTTCCACGGGACCAGCGTGGAGACCCTCGAGCGCGGGGTGGGGCACCTCGAGGG
>JAUNRP010000059.1:0-4189 GCA_030544165.1 bacterium | reverse complement strand
CGGAGATCGTGGCGGCAGCCGAGCCTCCGATCCTTCCGAGGTTTCCCTGGTGGTCGGTCATCCTCGGGGGCACCGTCCTGCTCCTCACCGCCTACGTCTGGCGCACCGGCTACTCGGCCCGCACCCCACACACCCGTGTGGGTGCGGTGTCAGCACCTCCTGCAGGGGAGAGCGAGCCGGAGTACTCAAACGTCAGGTGAGTGCGCGCTGGGAGACGGCGGCCGCCGTCGTGACGTGGGGCGCTTCACACGGCATCTGAGCCGTTCCGGCTTTCGGACTCAGGCCCGGATTTGCTAAGGTTTTCAGGCCGGACACGCGGGGACCCAACTCCGCGGCCAGGCACCGAGCAAACTGGGATTCGCCAGATTGCAACGGTGACTGGCATAATAGACCGGTTGCCCGGGTGACCGGGTATGCCCGAAGGCTTTCCGCTCTCGCGGGGGCCATCAGAACCCCAACCAGCCCTGGCGCTCAAGCGCCGAGCGGTTCGGTGTGTGCGCAATACGCGACACGCCCGAGCGCGGGGGCCGGTAGAAGAGTAGAGCGGTACAAGAGAGGTAGAGGACTCCATGGCGGGACAGAAGATCCGCATTCGGCTCAAGTCCTACGACCACGAGGTCATCGACAGCTCGGCGCGCAAGATCGTCGACACGGTGACCCGCGCTGGTGCGACGGTCGTGGGCCCGGTGCCGCTGCCGACGGAGAAGAACGTGTACTGCGTTATCCGTTCGCCGCACAAGTACAAGGACAGCCGTGAGCATTTCGAGATGCGCACCCACAAGCGGCTGATCGACATCATCGACCCGACGCCCAAGGCTGTCGACTCGCTCATGCGGCTCGACCTGCCCGCTGACGTCAATATCGAGATCAAGCTGTAAGGAACGCATCTTCCATGACCACTGTCTCTCCACAGGGAACCGAGCGCGCCGTCACGGCCCTGCTCGGCACCAAGCTAGGGATGACCCAGGTATGGGACGAGAACGGCCGCGCCGTTCCCGTCACCGTTGTTGAGGTCGGAACCAACATCGTGACCCAGGTGCGCACGCCGGAGACCGACGGCTACTCTGCCGTCCAGCTCGCCTATGGCGAGATCGATCCCCGCCGCGTGACCCAGCCCCTGAAGGGCCACTTCGAGAAGGCCGGGATCACCCCGCGCCGCCACGTGACCGAGATCCGCACGTCCAATGCCGCCGACTTCACCCCGGGTCAGGAACTGACCGCCGAGGTGTTCGAAGCCGGCGCCGCCGTGGACGTCGTGGGCACCACCAAGGGCAAGGGCACCGCCGGCGTGATGAAGCGTCACGGCTTCGGTGGCGCCCCCGCCTCGCACGGTGCGCACAAGAACCACCGCAAGCCGGGCTCGATCGGTGGCGCGTCCACCCCGGGCCGCGTCTTCAAGGGCCTCAAGATGGCCGGCCGCATGGGGAACGACCGCAAGACGGTCCAGAACCTGCGCATCCAGGGAGTTGATGCCGAGAAGGGCCTCCTCCTGATCGCTGGCGCGATCCCGGGCCCCAAGGGCGGGATCGTCGTCGTCCGCAACGCTGTGAAGGGAGCCTGACCATGGCTGAGCTCACCGTTGATGTCCTCGATGCGAAGGGCAAGAAGGCCGGCACCGCCGACCTCCCCGCCGCGATCTTCGACGTCGATCCGAACGTCCCGCTGATCCACCAGGTGGTGGTGGCCCAGCTGGCCGCCGCCCGCCAGGGGACGGCTGCCACCAAGACCCGCGGCCAGGTCCGCGGTGGTGGAAAGAAGCCGTGGAAGCAGAAGGGAACCGGCCGCGCCCGCCAGGGCTCGACCCGCGCCCCGCACTTCGCCGGTGGTGGTGTGGTCCACGGACCGCAGCCGCGCGACTACTCGCAGAAGACCCCCAAGAAGATGAAGGTTGCCGCACTGCGCGGGGCCCTCTCGGACCGCGCCCGCGCGGGCCGCGTCCACGTGGTCTCCGAGTTCCTCGCGGGGGAGACTCCCTCCACCAAGGCGGCGCTGGCCACCCTGACCACCGTGATCGGCGATCGCAACGCCGTTGTGGTCCTCACCCGGGGCGAGGAGACCGCGGCACTCTCGCTGCGCAACCTCCCCGAAGTCCACCTGCTGTGGGCCGACCAGTTGAACACCTATGACGTCCTCGTGAATGACGACGTGGTGTTCTCCCGCGCCGCGCTTGACGCGTTCCTGGGCAACGGCGCTGCGCCGGCCGAGGACGCCACCACCTCGGAGGAGGAGAAGTGAGCATCGAGCTTTCCAAGAACCCCCGCGACATCATCCTGAAGCCGGTGGTGTCCGAGAAGAGCTACAACCTGATCGATGAGGGCAAGTACACGTTCATCGTGGACCCCCGCTCGAACAAGACCGAGATCAAGCTCGCGATCGAGCAGATCTTCGGCGTCAAGGTCGAGTCGGTGAACACCGTGAACCGCCAGGGCAAGACCACCCGGACCCGTTCCGGGATGGGCAAGCGCAAGAACACCAAGCGCGCCATCGTCTCGCTCGCCCCCGGTCAGACCATTGACATCTTTGGCGAGGTGATTTCCTGATGGCAATCCGTAACTACAAGCCGACCACCCCGGGACGACGCGGCTCCTCCGGAGCCGATTTCTCCGAGGTCACCCGTTCGACCCCGGAGAAGTCGCTGGTTCGCCCCAAGCCCAAGACGGGCGGACGGAACAACCAGGGCCGGATCACCACGCGCCACATCGGCGGTGGACACAAGCAGGCCTACCGTGTGATCGACTTCCGCCGCGCCGACAAGGACGGCGTACCCGCGAAGGTCGCCCACATCGAGTACGACCCCAACCGCACCGCCCGTATCGCCCTCCTGCACTACGCGGACGGCGAGAAGCGCTACATCATCGCCCCGGAGAACCTCAAGCAGGGCGACCGGGTGGAGGCGGGCGCAGGCGCGGACATCAAGCCCGGCAACAACCTGCCGCTGCGCAACATCCCCCTCGGTACCGTCATCCACGCCGTGGAGATGCGTCCGGGTGGGGGCGCCAAGATCGCCCGTTCGGCCGGCTCGTCCGTGCAGCTCGTGGCGAAGGAGGGCAAGTTCGCCCAGTTGCGGATGCCCTCGGGCGAGATCCGCAACGTGGATGCGCGCTGCCGCGCCTCGATCGGCGAGGTGGGCAACTCGGAGCAGTCCAACATCAACTGGGGCAAGGCCGGCCGTATGCGCTGGAAGGGCGTCCGCCCGACCGTGCGTGGTGTGGTCATGAACCCGGTGGACCACCCCCACGGTGGTGGAGAGGGACGCACCTCCGGTGGTCGCGACCCGGTCAGCCCCTGGGGCCAGAAGGAAGGCCGTACTCGCCGCGCCAACAAGGCGAGCGACAAGTTGATCGTCCGCCGCCGCAAGACCGGCAAGAAGCGCTGATAGGGAGTAGCGAGCATGCCACGCAGTCTGAAGAAGGGCCCCTGGATCGATTCCCACCTCCAGAAGAAGGTGGACGTCCAGAACGAGAAGGGCACCAAGAACGTCATCAAGACGTGGTCCCGGCGGTCGGTCATCACCCCCGACTTCCTCGGCCACACCTTTGCGGTCCACGACGGCCGTAAGCACGTTCCCGTGTTCGTGACCGAGGCCATGGTGGGCCACAAGCTGGGCGAGTTCGCCCCGACGCGCACCTACCGCGGCCACGACAAGGACGACAAGAAGGCGCGCCGCCGCTAGCGCGGAGGCGTACGTAAGGAAAGAGGATTCCTATGGAAGCCATGGCGAAGGCGCGGTTCGTCCGCATCACGCCCATGAAGGCGCGCCGCATCGTCAACGAGGTTCGCGGCAAGTCCACCGAGCAGGCCATCACGATACTCCGGTTCGCCCCCCAGGCGGCCGCCGAGCCGGTGCGCAAGCTCCTGGAGAGCGCGATCGCCAACGCCCGCGTGAAGGCGGAGGCCGCCTCGGAGCGCCTGGACGAGACCACCCTCGTGGTCCTCGAGGCGTTCGTGGACGAGGGACCGACCATGAAGCGGTTCCGTCCCCGCGCCCAGGGCCGCGCAGGCCGTATCAACAAGCGCACCTCCCACATCACCGTGGTGGTGGGCAACCCCGACACCGAGCAGGAAGGAGCCTGATTTATGGGGCAGAAGGTCAACCCGACCGGCTTCCGGCTCGGCATCACTACTGACCACCGTTCGCGCTGGTTCGCCGACTCCACCAAGGAGGGGCAGCGGTACCGCGACTTCGTGA
>JAUNRP010000058.1:7400-10351 GCA_030544165.1 bacterium | reverse complement strand
GATTTTCGTGAGGGTGCGTCAGAATCTCCGGAATCTTCCTCTGGGGCCGCCGCATCTTCCGGCATGGGCTGACCCCCGTCGTCGGGCCCTACTTCCAGCCCACCTACGGAACCCTCCCCGACGACGGCGCCCGCGCCTCGCGTTGTCCCCTCGCCCTGGTCCGGGCTCGCGGGGGTGCGATCGAGGACGGAGTCGGCCGCGGCCTCGAGGATGGTGAGTGCCTTGCGGGCGTCCGCGCCGGCGAGTCGGACGATGTGGTCCTCGGCCTCCTCATCCAGGGTGACGGCGCCGCCGAAGCCGCGCTCGTCCGTGGTCGCGCGGCGGAGGAGCTGGCGGAGTGCGTCCGGCTCGATCGGCTTGAGGGTGAGGAGGAGGGAGCGGGAGAGCAGTGGGGAGATCACGGAGAAGTGCGGATTCTCCGTGGTGGCGGCCACGAGGATGACAACGCGGTTCTCCACGGCGGGCAGGAGGACGTCCTGTTGGGCCTTGGAGAAGCGGTGGACCTCGTCCACGAACAGCACGGTCTGGGCGCCGGTGAGGACGAGTTGGCGTTTGGCCTGCTCGAGGATCTCGCGCACCTCCTTGACCCCGGCGGAGACGGCCGAGACCTCCACGAACGTGCGGCCGGAGGTGCGGGCCACAAGGTAGGCAATGGTGGTCTTGCCGGTTCCGGGCGGGCCCCAGAGGATCACCGAGCTGGGTGGGGACGAGTCCTGGACGAGCCTCCGGAGGGGGGATCCGGGTGCGAGGAGATGGTCCTGGCCCACGAGCTCATCGAGGGTCCGCGGGCGCATCCGCACCGCGAGTGGGGCACCGGGGAGGTCCGGGATGCCTGACTCGGTGGTGCCGGCGGCGTCGAACAGGGTCACGTCCGCAACACTAGTCCGGCGGGGTGACGAGCCCCACCTGAGCCTTACCGGGCCGATCGGGCGGGTGTGCCGTAAGGTGGAGGGAGCGTTCCGGCACGTCATGCCGCGGAACGCCAGGTGATGCGATACGAAACTCGCTGGCCGCGCCGCACCGATCAACCGGATCGAGATTCGCTGAGCGCGCCGGGCATGACACTCACCGAACGGACTTCTTCACTTTCATGAACCAGAACTTTGCGCGCCTTGGCGTGCCCACACTTCTTTCCGATGCCCTGGCACGCCGGGGTATCACCACTCCTACCCCCATCCAGTCGGCAACCCTGCCGGACTCCCTCGCTGGCCGAGATGTGCTCGGCCGGGGCAAGACCGGCTCGGGCAAGTCGTACGCGTTCCTGCTGCCGGTGGTGGCGCGGCTGGCGGCGGACCGGCGGCGGCCCCAGGCCCGGCGCCCTCGCGCGCTGATCCTCGCCCCCACCCGGGAGCTGGCGAGCCAGCTCGCCGAATCCCTGGAGCCGCTGGCTGCGGCGGCCTCGCTCACCCACCACACCATCTACGGCGGGGTGGGGCAGAACCCGCAGGTGGCTGCTCTTGCGCGTGGTGTTGACATCCTGATCGCCTGCCCGGGCCGGCTCCTCGACCTGATGGGGCAGGGCCACGCGGACCTCGGATCCATCGAGATCACCGTGATCGACGAGGCCGACCACATGGCCGACATGGGCTTCCTTCCCATGGTCCGCAGGATCCTCGACCGGACTCCCGAGCGCGGCCAGCGCATGCTCTTCTCCGCCACGCTGGATGAGGGCGTGGGCGTGCTCGTGAAGCGCTACCTCCACTCCCCCGTGATCCACGAGGCGGACTCCGCGCTCTCGCCCGTGGGAACCATGGACCACCATGTGCTGCGCGTTGCGAACGATCACCGCGTGGGAGTGGTGGCGGAGATCGCCTCCGCTCCCGGCCGGACCATCGTGTTCACGCGGACCAAGCACGGGGCCAAGAAGCTCACGAAGCAGCTAATTGCCTCTGGTGTTCCTGCCGTTGAGCTGCACGGCAACCTGGGGCAGGGCGCCCGGACCCGGAACCTGGACGCCTTCCAGTCCGGGAGCGTGCAGACCCTCGTGGCAACGGATATCGCTGCGCGCGGGATCCACGTGGACGAGGTGGCGCTCGTGGTCCACGCCGATCCCCCCACGGAGCACAAGGCCTACCTGCACCGCTCCGGCCGCACGGCTCGCGCCGGGAACAGCGGCACGGTCGTCACCCTGATGACTCCCGAGCAGCGTTCGGATGTGCGATCCCTCATGAAGGCCGCGCGCATCTCCCCCACCATCACGGATGTGCGGCCGGGGGCTCCGGTGCTTTCGGAACTCGCTCCCGGTGAGCGGGTGCTCATGGATCCGGACCGTGCCCGGGTGATCGCGAATCCGCAGGCGGAGGGTGCGGGGGCGCGTAACTCCGGCGGGCAGTCGGCCGGGTCGCGGGGCGGCCGGGGTGGGCGGGGTGCACGGGGCCGCCGCCGTGGCGGGCGAGGGCCGGCCGGCGGTGCTTCAGTCGCGGCGACTCCCACCGCCGGGCGGCAGCACTCTGGTGGGCGGGGCTCCGGTGGCGGGACCGCCTCGTCGCGTCAGTCCGGAGGCCGTGCCGCCGGGGGTCACGCCGCCGGAGGCCACTCAGCCGGCGTGCGGACAACATCAGGTGGAGCGGCGGCATTCTCGGCGCGCTCGAGCGTGGGCCGCGGCCGGTAGAAAATTCGGTGGACCGGCCGGCCCGCGCACTGGAATGCTCGTGGCTCATGAACGGCGTCGAACGGCTCTGGACCTCTGAGACGGGTTCTCAGATGCGCGGGAGGCTGCGTCCAGACGGCGCGTGGTTCGCCTCGCTTCCCCGTGAGGATCCAGACTCGTGGTCCGAGCTCTGCGCTCGCGCCATTTCGGACAGGTGCGCGCCCTTGGTGGCGTACCTCCCTGCAGTGGTCTCGGAACTCCACGGCGAACAGCTCATCGCAGCGGGATTGGAGCCGGCCCGGCGGGAAACGCACTGGCTCATACCCATCGCTCCGCTCACGGCTCACCCAGCTTCCACCGG
>JAUNRP010000058.1:0-7300 GCA_030544165.1 bacterium | reverse complement strand
GAAACGGACCATTCCAACCGCGCCTCGTACCTCATGGCGGCGAATCATGGAGCAACCATCGTGAACGAGTTCGTGGAGTGGCGCTCTCGCTGATTGCGCGCCAAGTGAGCCTCGACGGCGGGCTACGCCCGCCTGCTGGCAACCGAAGCGATCCGGGGCTCACGCGGCGAGAAGTGGGTCCCACAGGTCCATCCGGAGCTCGTGCTGATCGAGCACGGCCATGCCCACCGCCCGCGTGATCGCCTGACCAACGGCGCGGACCGTGAGGATGTCCTCCCACCCGAAGTGGAACACCACGAAGCCCAGGGCCACGAGGTCGTGATCGCGCACCGCCTCACGGCGTCGATTGAGGAGCCCCCCATCGCCCTCGTACTTCAGTTCCCCATCGAACTCGAAGACGATCCGGTAGCGCACCGCCAGAAGGTCAAGGAAGTACACCGGTGCCCCGTCGATCGAGACGGGGTGTTGGGACACCACGGTCAGTCCGAACGCGGCGAGCCCCCAACGCAGGACCGACTCCCCGATCGACTGCGAGAGCGGATCCAGGAAGTCGATGACCGTCCGAGCCTGCTTGATTCCTCGATAGCCCCTGAGCGCCTCCGCGCGTTTGAGGAATCTCGCGCGGATCTTGTCCGCCTCACGGACCGTTCGCTCCTGATCAAAGTTGCTCGCCCCTGACAAGATCGCGAGGGCAGCATCCCCAATCGGAATCGACTGGCGCGGATGGCGGAAGCGCGCCATATCCATGATCAGCCGCTCGAGAGTGCACACCTTGATGCCCCCAATCTCCACCACATCGCCGGGTTCCAGCCCGACCCCGTGGCGCACGATGGACGGCGACGGCCCCTCCGAGTGCCTGCCGATCCTCGGGACCTCGTGCCGGTGCCTGTTGGTGGAATGCCTGCGATTCACATGAACCGATTCCCCGGGATGAAGCACCGGAATGCCCCACACCACGGCCGCACTCTCCAACACCACCACCGACTCGGGCGAAATCGTGGCACACCAGACGATTCGAGCGAGATGCGCGACCCTCTCCCGCTTCCACTCGGGCCAATGGTCATCCACCACCAGGGCGGCGCCGTACCCAAGCCGCATCACCGACTGCCCGGGTCCCCGCGGCACCGCTCCCGCCGCACCGTTGACCGAGCCGATGTGCAGCCTGGACCTCACGTCCTCAATCTCTCGTTCCGCATCCATACGTTGGATGGTCGACGACGTGGCCCATCCGCGGGAGGCCAGCACACCGGGCCTGTGGAGAAGCCTGTGCTACTGCAGCCTGTGGAGAGTTCACCCTGATCGAGGGCCGGGCGACGGGCGACCCGAGGCCACCTTGTGGGAGCGCGATCAAATCTCGCGCCCCCTCACGAAAATTGGGCGCGGGGGTGGGCCAGGGCGTAGGTCTCGCGGAGCGCATCGATGCTCACATGCGTGTAGATCTGCGTGGTGGTCACGCTCGCGTGCCCCAGCAGCTCCTGCACCACGCGCACGTCCGCGCCGCCGTCCAGCAGGTGGGTGGCGAACGAGTGCCGCAACGTGTGCGGAGAGATCTCCACGCCGATCCCCGCCTTCTCCGCGGCCTTCCGCAGGATCGCCCATGCGCTCTGCCGTGAGAGCGGCCGGCCCAGCGAGTTCAGGAACAGCACCGCCGTCCCACGCCCCTTCGACGCCAACACCGGCCGGGCACGTACGGTGTACGCCTCCAGCGCCTCCAGCGCGAACGAGCCGATCGGCACCACCCGCACCTTCGAGCCCTTCCCCAGCAGCCGCACGGACCGCGTCTCGGAATCCACGTCGTCCGCCGCCAGACCCACAGCCTCCGAGATCCGCGCCCCCGTCCCGTACAGCACCTCCAGCAGGGCCCGGTCGCGCAGGTCTGCCGGCTCCTCCCCGGAAACCGCCCCCAGCAGCGCCTCCACCTGGGAGACGGTCAGCACGTGCGGGAGTTCCTTCCGCGTCGACGGCGGTGACACCCCTACCGCCACATCCTCACCCACCAGCCCCTCGAGCAGGGCGAACTTGTGCAGTCCCCTCACGGAGGCGAGCACGCGGCCGGCGGAGGACGCGGCGAGGGGGCGCCCCCCGTCGTCGCCGGACTGGACGGCCACGAGGAACTCGCGCACGTCCGCCTCCCGGACCTCCCCCAGCCCGCCCCGGCCCCGCGCGCCAAGGAATGCCTCGTACCGGGCCAGATCCCGGCGGTAGGCGGCCACCGTGTTGGCGGCGGCGCCGCGCTCCACGCCCAGGTGCGCGAGGTAGTCGCGGGCGGCGCGGGAGATGCTCACGGAACCGCTAGAACGGCAGGGACGGCCCGAACGGATCGAGCCCCACGGCCACGAACAGCGCGGTCAGGTAGTAGATCGAGCCGTGGAAGACCTTCATCGCCGCCAGTGGGCCGATCTCGGGATGCTTGGCACGCACGTACAGGCGGACCACCGCGTAGATGAACCACGCACCGGCCGCCACGGCCACCGCCGTGTAGATCCAGCCCATCGGGGCCACCGGGATCAGCACCAGGGTGCAGGCCACCATCGCCACGGTGTGCACGATCATGTGCCACGCCACCGTGGGCGTCTCCTGCACCACGGGCGCCATGGGCACCCCGGCGGCGGCGTAGTCCTTCTTGAACTTCATGGACAGGGGCCAGTAGTGCGGCGGCGTCCAGAAGAAGATGACCAGGAAGAGGATGAACGGCTCCCACGCCACCGATCCCGTGACCGCGGACCAGCCGATCAACACCGGCATACAGCCGGCGATCCCGCCCCACACGATGTTCTGCGGCGTGCGGCGCTTCAAGATCATCGTGTAGCCCACCACGTACACGAGCAGCGCGATGAGGGTGAGCCCGGCCGCCACCCAGTTCGCGAGGAGGCCGAACCACAACAGAGAGACCACCGTGAGCGCGGCCGCGAACACCACGGCCTCGCGCACGCTGAGGACGCCCGTCACGAGCGGCCGGTTCTTGGTACGGTTCATGACCGCGTCGATGTCCCGGTCCAGGATCATGTTCCACGCGTTGGCGGCGCCCGCCGCGCCCGTGCCGCCGATCAGCGTGAGGATCACGAGCCACCAGCCCGGCCACCCGCGCTCGGCCAGCACCATGGTGGGGACCGTGGTGATCAGGAGGAGCTCCACCACCCGCAGCTTCATGAGCGCCACGTACCCGCGCGCCTTGTCCGCGGCTGTCCATCCATTCCCCGGGACGACGACGGAACTTGCGCTGCTGGGAGGCGTCACCGCGGCGGCAACGGAAGTGCCGTCGTCGGGAATGTGGGTCTGCTTCCCCTGCGTGGGGGTGGGGCTGGGACGGGAAATGGGGAACTCCTTGCGGATGCGGATGGGGGTCATTCTAGGCCGAACGGGGGCGGTGGCGGGCGGCGCGCCACGGATCGGGAGGGAGAGGTGGGACACGGGGGTGCCTGCGGTGTTCGCTCGTGGCAACAAACGTGCATCCTAGGTCGCCGTACCTCCGAAGCGCACTAGTCTCGATCATGTATCGGCAAGGCTTCGGCATGGGCGCCAAGGAAGGACAACGCGGCATGGGCCAGCACTTCGAATGGACGGAACTCGACCAACGCGCGGTGGACACCACGCGTGCGCTCGCCGCGGACGCGGTGCAGAAGGTGGGGAACGGCCACCCCGGCACGGCGATCTCGCTGGCCCCCATGGCGTACACGCTGTTCCAGAAGGTCATGCGGCACGATCCTGCGGACCCGAAGTGGCTGGGGCGGGACCGGTTCGTCCTCTCGATCGGGCACTCCTCGCTCACCCTGTACAACCAGCTCTACCTGGCCGGTTACGGCGTGGAGCTTGATGACCTGAAGAAGCTGCGCACGCGGCACTCGATCACCCCGGGCCACCCGGAGTACGGCGAGACGGACGGCGTGGAGATGACCACCGGCCCGCTGGGCCAGGGCCTCGCCTCCGCGGTGGGGATGGCGATGGCGGCGCGCCGTGAGCGCGGCCTGCTGGATCCGGACACGGCCGATGGTGAATCCCCGTTCGACCACACCGTCTACGTGGTGGCCGGCGAGGGCTGCCTGCAGGAGGGCGTGACCTCCGAGGCCTCCTCGCTCGCGGGCACGCAGCGGCTCGGCAACCTGATCCTCATCTGGGACGACAACCGGATCTCGATCGAGGACGACACGGTGATCGCGTTCAGCGAGGACGTGGAGAAGCGCTACGAGTCCTACGGGTGGCACACCCAGCACGTGGACTGGACCAACGGGCACTCCGAGTACCGCGAGGATCCGGAGGCGCTCTACAACGCGATCCGTGAGGCGCAGAAGGTCACGGACAGGCCCTCCCTGATCCGCCTCACCACCATCATGGCGTGGCCCTCCCCCACCAAGCAGAACACGGGTGCGGCCCACGGCTCGGCCCTCGGTGGGGACGAGATTCGCGGGCTGAAGGAGGCTCTGGGGCTGGACCCCGAGGCCGACTTCCAGGTGGCGGACGAGGTCATCGAGTACACGCGCTCCCGCAGCGCCGAGCGAGCGGCTGAGGCGCGCGCGGCGTGGGATGAGCAGATGGCGTCCTGGCGATCGGGTAACCCCGAGGGCGGGGAGCTGCTCGACCGGCTCCAGGCCCGCGGGCTGCCCGAGGGCTGGACGGATGCCCTGCCGGTATTCCCGGCGGACAAGGCGCTGGCCACCCGCGCGGCCTCCGGCTCCGTGCTGGCGGCGCTCGCGGACGTGCTGCCGGAGCTGTGGGGTGGCTCCGCGGACCTCGCCGGCTCGAACAACACCACCATGAAGGGCCAGCCGTCCTTCCTTCCCGAGGACCGCCAGTCCGAGATGTTCCCGGGCAACAAGTACGGCCGCACCATGCACTTCGGTATCCGCGAGCACGGCATGGGCGCCGTGGTGAACGGGATCGTGCTGCACGGCCTCACCCGCCCGTACGGTGGCACGTTCTTCGTGTTCGCGGACTACATGCGTGGCGCGGTGCGCCTGGCGGCCGTGATGGGGATTCCCTCCATCTACGTGTGGACCCACGATTCGGTGGGCGTGGGCGAGGACGGCCCCACCCACCAGCCGGTGGAGCACCTGTGGGCCTACCGCGCGATCCCGCGCCTGGACATCGTTCGTCCGGCGGACGCGAACGAGACCTCCCAGGCGTGGAGGGGCATCTTGGAGCGGGACACCAACCCCTCCGGGCTGATCCTGTCCCGGCAGAACCTCCCGGTCTTCGACCGCGAGGGAGAGGGGCTGGGGTCCGCCGAGGGCGTGCTGCGCGGAGCGTACGTTCTCGCTGACACCGATGGTGAGCCGGACGTCCTGCTGATCGCCACGGGTTCGGAGGTCCAGGTGGCGCTCGCGGCGCGCGAGGAACTGGCCGCCGAGGGCGTGTCCGCCCGCGTCATCTCCGCCCCGTGCCTCGAGTGGTTCGAGGAGCAGGACGAGGAGTACCGCGAGTCCGTGTTGCCCGCGTCCGTCAAGGCGCGCGTCTCCGTGGAGGCCGGTGCCACGTTCGGGTGGGCCCGCATCGTGGGCGACGCCGGCCGTTCCGTTGGCATCGACCACTTCGGTGAGTCTGCCGATGGTGTCATGCTGCTCGACTCCTACGGACTCAACGCCGCCACCGTGGTGGCTGCCGCCAAGGAATCCATCTCTGCCGCCAACTGACAGAAGGGAACAGACAATGACCGACAACCTGAAGAAACTGTCCGACGCCGGCGTTTCCATCTGGCTGGACGATCTCTCCCGCGGAGCCCTCACCTCTGGCGCACTCGCCTCGGATGTGGAGACCCGCAACGTGGTGGGCGTGACCACCAACCCCACGATCTTCGCTGCTGCGCTCGCCAAGGGCGAGGACTACGCGGAGCAGTTCTCGGGTCTCGCCTCCGCCGGTACCTCGCTCGACGACGCCGTGGTGGCCGCCACCACCGACGACGTACGTGAGGCGTGCGATGCCTTCACGGAGATCTACGAGTCCAGCGGCGGGTTCGATGGCCGCGTCTCCATCGAGGTGGACCCACGCCTCGCCCGCAACACCGAGGCCACCATCGAGGCGGCCAAGATGCTGTGGGAGAAGGTGGACCGGCCCAACGTGATGATCAAGATCCCCGCCACGGTGGAGGGCCTCCCCGCGATCACCGAGGTGATCAGCGAGGGCATCTCGGTGAACACCACCCTGATCTTCGCCCTGGACCAGTACCGCGCGGTGGCCAACGCCTACATCGATGGACTGGAGCTGGCCAACCGGAAGGGGAAGGACCTGACCACCATCCACTCGGTGGCGTCCTTCTTCATCTCCCGGATCGACGCCGAGGTGGACAGGCGCCTCGATGAGATCGGCACCGAAGAGGCGCTGGCGCTGAAGGGAAAAGTGGCGATCGCCAACGGCCAGCTCGCCTACCAGGCGTACGAGGAGATCTTCGGCTCGGAGCGGTTCACCTCGCTGGAGGGCGCGAACCCGCAGCGGGTGCTCTGGGCCTCCACCGGCACCAAGAACCCGGAGTACTCCAAGACCATGTACGTGGACCAGTTGGTGGCCCCGAACGTGGTGAACACGATGCCGGCCGCCACGCTCGCCGCCTCCGCGGAGGAGCTCGGGGAGTTCGTGGACGTGCGCACCCAGTACGAGGCCGCACACCAGGTGATGGACAGGCTCGCCGAGGTGGGCGTGGACTTCCGGGATGTCACCGACAAGCTGGAGTCCGAGGGCGTGGAGAAGTTCGAGGCGTCCTGGGAGGAGCTGCTGGAGAGCGTGCGCTCCGCCCTTGGGGCGTAGGCACGGCCCTCAGGGCGTGAGCACGGCCCTCAGGGCGCAGGCCTCGCCTGCTTCACCTTCCGGCCCGTGAAGTGGTCCATCGTGGCGTTCACCCCGAAGAGTTCTGCCACCGCGTCCATCGCGGCCACGGGGAGGCCCTTCATGAACAACACCGACTGGGCGAACGGCGGAAGCACGAGCCGCTGCTTACCGGACTCGATGGCGTCCAGCACCTGTTCGGCCACCCGCTCCGGCTGGAGGACCGGGAGGAGGAGGGGCACCTTGGTCCGCACGCCCTCGAACATGCCGGTGTCGATGTAGTAGGGGCAGACCACGAGAGTCCCCACCTGCGATCCGCGGTGCCGCAACTCCACCCGCAGTGACTCCGTGAAGCCCACGGCGGCGAACTTGGAGGCCGAGTAGTCGGTCTGCCGTGGCACCCCGATCAGGCCTGCCGCGGACGCCACCGTCACCACCAGCCCGGAGTCCCGCTCCAGCATGGCGGGCAGGAAGGCCTTCACAGTGCGGTAGTGGGAGAGCACGTTCACGTCGAACGTCCGGTCGATCTCCTCCTCGGAGAGGTCCA
>JAUNRP010000057.1:9219-10463 GCA_030544165.1 bacterium | reverse complement strand
TTCTCCGCCAGCACCAGCCCCCGCGAGGCCGCGTAGTCCACCGCCATCTCGTTGTAGATGTTGGGCCGCGCCTGCACCTTGGAGTACTCGCGCTCCGCCTGCACCCCGATCTCGTCGATCGCCACGAGCTGCTTGTGCAGGTGGTCGAAGCTCGCCCCCGCCGGCCGCAGCCAGTTCTGGAAGGTGGACACGTACCGCACCTCGGGCGAGAGCTCGTACAGGTCCCGCATCGCCGCGATCGTGAACCCCACGTACACCCGGTGCTCCTCGGGGCTCAGCGTCCCCGAACCCGCGAGCTGGTCCTGCGTCACGGCCCCGTCCACGAAGTGCCGCCGCGCCACGATCAGATCGTGCCCCCCGGCGAAGAAGTTGTCCGCCCAGTCCAGGCGGGCCTCCTCATCCAGCTCCTCCCACGCCGCCTCCGTTACCCCCGAGGCCAGCGCCTTCCCCCGCGCCACCCCCATCACGTGCTCATACCCCTCCGGCTCGGCGAGGTACGCCCGCATCCGCTCGCGCGCCGACTCCGGCATCCGGTAGCCGTGGTTGTCCTCCCAGTAGTCCAGGGAGAGGATCTCGAACAGGTTCGGCACCCGCCGGAACTCGGCCGTACTCGCCCCCAGCTCGGACGCCGGCAGCCCCGTCAGCGTCCGCCACCCCTCGCCCGCGCGCACCAGCCGCGACTTCTCCGGCGGCGTGTCCAGGTACCGCCCGCTACAGAACGCGCAGTGCCTCCCGTTCCGCTCGGTATCGATCGGTTCATCCGACGACGACGCCCCACCGATCGGTCTGTTCCCTCGCCCTGGCACCGTCCACACCTGCGTCCCCGAGAGGGGGTTGACCTGCTTGATGGTGCCGTCCGCGAGGACCCGAATCGGCTCGATCCCGTTGTCTGCCACGGCATCACCCTACGGCCCGCCCCCCGCCCCGGTCTCGCGCACCGCGGGCCGTCGGCGGGTACGTGTCAGCCCGTTCCCCTAGGCTCGGTCCATGAGTGAACCGAACATCGTCCACAACGAGTCCGCCTCCCGCTTCGAGCTCCACCTGGACGGCCAGGTGGTGGGGCTTGCCGATTACTTCGATGACGAGGACACGGGCGTCCGCGAGTTCCCCCACACCGAGGTGGACCCCTCGCTGCAGGGCAGGGGCCTGGCCGGTCGCCTCGTGGGCCACGCGCTGAAGGAGACCCGGTCCGCCGGCCTCAAGGCCGAGCCCACCTGCCCCTATGTGGCCGCCTACATCAAGCG
>JAUNRP010000057.1:5175-9119 GCA_030544165.1 bacterium | reverse complement strand
CCGCCGGCCTCAAGGCCGAGCCCACCTGCCCCTATGTGGCCGCCTACATCAAGCGGCACCCGGAGTACAAGGACCTCCTCGCGTAGTACTCCCGTCCCACCCCGGCCCGACGACGCAACCCGGGTCCCGCCGTCGGGGAACCTAAGCGAGCCGGTCCCGTTGCTCCCGGAGGTGCGCAAGCTCGGCATCGTTCCGGCACAGGGAGATCGCGTGGGAGTATTCCTCGTGCGCTTCCTCGCTCCGGCCCAGGCGGGCGAGGAGATCGGCGCGGACCGCCGGGAGCCGATGGCTCTGAAGGTCGACCGCATCCAGGGCGGCCAGCCCTGACTCCGGGCCCTCCGCCTCCGCCACCGCGACCGCCCGGGCGAGTCGTGCGGCGGGGCTCGGATCGATCGTCAGGAGCATGTCGTATCCCTCCACGATCCGGTGCCAACGGGTGCTGGCACTCGTGGGCGCGGTGGCGTGCTCGGCCGCGATGCGTGCCTGGAGCGTGTAGGTGGCCGCGAGTCGGCTGAGGGGCCCGGTGAGGGAGGGGGAGTCGAGCAGGGTCACGGCTTCGCGGATCTCGTGGTGGTGCCATCGGCTCCGGTCCTGGTCCGGCAGCAGGACGATCCTCCCGTGGGAGTCCGCGCGCGCGTCCCGGCGGGAGTGCTGGAGGAGCATGAGCGCCAGCAGCGCATCGAGCACGGGGGTGTCCACCAGCTCGCGGACCACGCGGACGAGCCGGATCGCCTCGCCGGCAACCTCCACCCGGAGGGGATCCGCCCCGCTCCCCGGCGCATACCCTGCGGTGAAGGCGAGGTACGCGGTGCGGGCCACGGTCTCCAGCCGCGAGGGCAGATCCTCGGCGGACGGGACAGCGAAGGGGATGGCCGCGCCCACGATCTTGCGCTTGGCCCGTGTGAGTCGGGCGGCCATGGTGGGTTCACTCACCAGGAAGAGCCGGGCGATGTCATGGGTGCTCACGCCCAGCACGAGCCGGAGGCTGAGCGCGCTCGCGGCCTCCGGCGCGAGGGCTGGGTGGGCGCACATGAGAACGAGGCGGAGCAGTTCGTCCTCAACGAGGCCCCCGGGGTCCGCCATGACCGGACCTTCCTGCGCCCTGCGTGCGTCCACGGCGAGCAGCGGCATCCTGCGCCGGTGCATCGCCTCTGCCCGCAGCCGGTCAATGATGCGCCGGCGGGCTGCGGTGAGGACCCAGGCTGACGGATTCTCCGGCGCGCCGTTCGAGGGCCACCGGCGCGCCGCCGCCTCGACCGCGTCACCCAGGGCATCCTCCACCAGATCGAGCCTGCGGAAGCGCGCGAGGAGCAGGGCCGTCAGCCGGCCCCACTCCTCACGCACCAGTCGGTTGAGCTCCTCCATGTGTGGGCGCTCAGACCACCTCGCCCACCAGGCGGATGTCCATGCCGTAGGGAGGCAGGGTCTTCAGGGCACCGAGGAGGGTGTCGAAGTTGGGCGCCTCGATGAGGTAGAACCCGCCGAGGTGCTCCACGGCCTCGGCGTACGGCCCGTCACTCACCGTCATCTCACCCCCGCGGGTCCGAACGGACGTGGCGGTCTCGGGGCCCTGGAGGGCCTCGGCGCTCAGGATCCGTACCCCGTCCAGTTCCTCGCAGACCTGATCGAACCTCTCGTGCTGGGCCATCACCTCCTCCTTCTCCTCCGCGGAGATCTCCTCCCACGGAGTCATATCGCCCTCGTCCATCAGCAGGATCAGGTATTTCATTCCGGACTCCTCTCGAATTCGTTCAGGCCACACGTGCGACCTCACCACAATGACGGATGGGGACCTCCGGTTTCGACAGACTCCCGGCCCCGCTGAGCCTGATTCTCGACGACGCAAACCGGGTTCCGCCGTCGGGGAACCTCAGCGTGAACGTGGGACGACGACGCAACCTGAGTTCCGCCGTCGGGGAACCTAGGCGAGAACCTCCGCCCCGTCACGCAACGGGAGCCCGAACGCCTCCGCGACCCCGGGATGGGTGACCTCGCCGGCGAAGGTGTTGAGCCCCGCCGCGAGCGCCGGGTCCTGGCGCATCGCCTCGCGCCAGCCCATCTCCGCGATCCGCACCACGTACGGGACGGTGGCGTTGGTGAGCGCATAGGTGGAGGTGTGCGGCACGGCGCCGGGCATGTTGGTGACGCAGTAGAAGATGGAGTCGTGGACGTGGTAGACGGGGTCCGTGTGGGTGGTGGGGCGCGAGTCCTCGAAGCAGCCGCCCTGGTCGATCGCGATGTCCACCAGCACGGAGCCGGGGCGCATGTTCGCCACCATCTCATTGGTCACCAGCCGGGGCGCCCGCGCACCGGGGATGAGCACGGAGCCAATCACCAGATCGGACTCGGCGGTCAGCTCCCGCACCGCCAGGGTGGAGCTCATCAGCCCGCGCACCCGGCCCTGCCAGCGCCACCCCACCTGGCGGAGCTTCTCCGGATCGGTGTCCAGGACGGTCACCTCCGCGCCCATGCCGGCGGCGATGTTCACGGCGTTCTGCCCGGCCACGCCGGCCCCCAGCACCAGCACCGAGGCGGGCGCCACCCCGGCCACGCCGCCCAGGAGCACGCCCCGCCCGCCGTGGTGGGCGGTGAGGAACCGGGCACCCACCTGGGGCGCGAGGCAGCCGGCCACCTCGGACATCGGGTAGAGGAGGGGGAGTTGGCCGCCGGGGAGCCGCACGGTCTCGTACGCGATCGAGGTGGTGCGGGCCGCGAGCAGGGCCTCCGTGCACTCCTGCTCCGCGGCCAGGTGGAGGTAGCAGAACAGCACGAGGTCCTCGCGGAGGTGGCCGTACTCCTCCGGCAGGGGCTCCTTCACCTTGAGCACCAGCTCGGCCTGCTCCCAGACGGTGGCCGCGTCCGGGAGGATCTGGGCGCCCTCGGCGGCGAAGTCCGTATCCGTGATCGCGGAGCCCTCCCCGGCGCCGGACTGGATGAGCACCTCGTGGCCCCGGATGGTGAGTTCGTGCACGCCCACGGGCGTGATCGCCACCCGGAACTCGCTCTCCTTGACCTCGGTGGGGATACCGATCCGCATGTAGCCTCCTCGCTCTGCGTGTTCCCAAGGGTAGTTCGGGACGCCGGAGATCACATGACAAACCTCATGGCCGTCCGGTGTGACCCTCACACGAACCGGTGTGAGCCCTCACTGCTTCTGGCCGGAAACTGCCGCGAGACTTGAGACATCAACACGCCCCACAGGGAGGAACACCATGAGTAACGTGATCGAGGCAACCGGCGTCCGCCGGGTCTACGGCTCCGGCGGCAGCGCGTTCGAGGCCGTGCGCGGCGTGGACGTGCACCTGCGGAAGGGCGAGCTCCTCGCCATCCTGGGTGAGAACGGCGCCGGCAAGACCAGCCTCCTCGAGCTCCTCGAGGGCATGGCGCCCGCGAGCGGCGGGGAGATCCGCGTGTTCGGCAAGGACCCGCACCGCCAGCGGCGCGAGGTGCGCCCCCGCACCGGGATCATGCTGCAGGAGGCCGGATTCGCCGGAGACCTCACCGTGACCGAGACCCTGACAATGTGGGCCGGCACCCTCACCGATCCACGCCCCATCGATGAGGCCCTCGAGCTCGTGGACCTCGCCCACCGCCGCGAGATCCGCGTGAAGTCCCTCTCCGGGGGCGAGCGCCGCCGGCTCGATCTTGCCATGGCCACCCTCGGCCGCCCCGAGCTCCTCTTCCTGGACGAGCCCACCACCGGCCTCGATCCCGCCTCCCGCGAGCGCACCTGGAACCTCGTCTCCTCCATGCTCGAGGGCGGCACCACCGTGCTGCTCACCACCCACTACCTCGAGGAGGCCGAGCACCTCGCCGATCGCGTGGTCATCATGTCCGGCGGCGAGATCGCCCGCGAGGGCTCCGTGGCCTCGATCGTGGGGGAGGAGCCCTCCGAGATCACCTTCGCGCCCACGGCCCTGGACCTCCTCACCGAGGCGGACCTC
>JAUNRP010000057.1:2037-5075 GCA_030544165.1 bacterium | reverse complement strand
CCCCCGACGACGCGGCCCAGGTTCCGCCGTCGACCCGCCTGACCACACCGAACGTAAGGAGAACCCCTATGACCGCCACGACCGACCCCCGACTCGCACCCTCGCCGGGCGCGACCCCGTCCAGCCCGCTGAAGCGCGTGACCGCGATCGCGCTGGCGGAGGTGAAGCTGCTGCTGCGCAACCGCGTGGTGCTCGCGACCGCCGTGTTGCTGGGCCCCGCGATGGCCGGATTCTTCGTTTTCCTCAACCGGGAGTTCGCGGAGTCCGCGATATTCATGACGTACGTGGTGAATCTGGTGTTCGTGTTCGGCGCACTGCTGGCGCTGTTCTACAACCTGACCACCATCTTTGTGACGCGGCGTGAGGAGCGTGTGTTCAAGCGGCTCGCCACCGGCGAGGCCACCTACGGCGAGGCGCTGGCCGCCACGTCCGCGCCGAGCGTGGTGATCTTCGTGGGGCAGGTGGTGCTGGCGGGAGTTGCGGCGGCGTTCTTCGCCCCGATGCCGTCCTGGGACAACCCGCTGCTGGTGGTGCTCGCGATGGTGCTGGTGATCGTGTGCTTCGTGAGCCTCGCGGCGTGGCACACCTCGTTCACCTCCACCTCCGAGGGGGCGCAGTACACCACGCTGCCCGCGTTCATCGGGTTCATGCTGTTCTCCGGGATCGGCTTCCCCACGAGCATGATGCCGGACGTGATGGGCCGGATCGCCGAGTTCACGCCGCTGCACGCGGCGAGCGAGCTGATCCTGCTCGGGATGAGCGGGGAGAACCAGATGGCGGAGGTGCACTCGGGCTTCGCGGACTCGATGGCGGCGGGGTTGTTCCCGCTGGCGGTGCTCGCTGGGTGGACGGTGGCCGGCGTGGTGCTGGCGCGGATGTTCATGCGGTTCGAGCCGAGGCGCTGAGGCTCGCGGGCGGCCGGGTGGCGCGGGAGCGTCCTGGCCGCCGGCCCCCGCCGCTGACCCCCACCCCCGCCTCTGAGAGGATCTCCCCATGCGCATGGCCTGGAACTCCGGCACCCCCTACGTGCAGCTCAAGCGCTACACGTTCTGGAGCTACGTGTTCCTCGCCGCGCTGCCCGTGATCCTGCTGGCCACCATGCTCGATCAGGTGGAGCAGCCCGAACTCCCGTGGTTCATCGCATACGGGCTGGTGATCGCCGCCCTCGGTGTGGTGGCCACGCGGGTGGGCTGGAACCTCACCATCAGCACTCTCGAGGGGGACCCCGTCCGGTGGCGCGAGCTCGGACTCATGGGCCCGCTCGCCGTGGTGGCCGTGGTCCTCGCGGTCCCCGCCACTCCTCCCAACCAGGAGCCCGGGCTGTACGGAGCGGGGCTGTTCGCGCTCTTCGCCACCGCTCTCGTGGTCCTCGCCCTCTCGCCGGGGCTGCGCTGGTACTGGTCAGGGCTCCTGATCCTGGTGGGGGTGGCGGCCGTGGTGGCCGCTTGGCACGTCTCCGCCACCCTGCTCCCCGATCCCCCCGCGTTCATGGATGCGGCGTGGCAGCAGGCCGCGATCGCCGCCGCGATCTTCATGGTGGGCACGGCCGCCGCCATGCGCATGAGCGTGTGGATGGTGGACCGCGTCCACGAGCAGGAGCAGACCAGCGCCATCCGCGCAGACCTCGCCGTGGCTGAGGAGCGGCTCCGCTTCTCCCGCGATCTCCACGACATCTTCGGCCGCACCCTCACCGCCGTGGCCCTCAAGTCCGATCTCGCAGCCGAACTCGCCGCGGCCGGCCAGACCGATACTGCCGCTGCGGAGATGCGCGAGGTCCACCGCCTCTCCGAGGAGGCCCTGCGCGAGGTCCGCGCCGTGGTGGCCGGCTACCGCGAGATCAATCTGACCACGGAGATCGCCGGCGCCCGCGCCGTCCTCGAGGCAGCCGGCGTGAGGGTGCGCGTGCTGGGCGAACCGGCTTCGATCCCCGAGGCGCACAGCTCCGCCCTGGCGTGGGCCGTGCGCGAGGGCGTCACCAACGTGGTCCGCCACGCCTCGGCCACCACGTGCACGCTGGACCTGCGCGGCGGCGAGGGCTCCCCCTCCGTCCTCACCATCTCCAACGACGGCGTGCGTTCACCCTCCGCTCCTGGCCCCACTCCTATGTCAGGCGACGACGTGCGCTCGCCGCTCGTTTCTCCTCTCACCGTGGCGCCCGGGTCGGGTCTCGCCGGGCTGGCGGATCGGCTGCGGCCGCTCGGCGGTACCGTGAGCACGGAGGCCGTGGGAGACACGTTCGAGTTACGGATCGAGATCCCGGGGGAGGTGCGGTGATGGACGGAGGGCGAGTGGCGTCGTCGACGGTGAGCGAGACGGCGAGCGGCGCGATCCGGGTGCTGCTGGCGGATGACGAGACCCTGCTGCGCGATGCGCTGTCCTCGATCCTTGCGCTGCAGGACGGGATCGAGGTGGTGGGCACGGCGGCGAACGGGGATGAGGCGCTCGCGGCGCTGCGGCGCCTGGAGCCGGATGTGGCGGTGCTGGACCTGCAGATGCCGGGGATGGATGGGATCGGCGTGGTGGAGGCGTCGGCCGCGGCGGGGCTGGGGGCGCGGTGCATCATCGTGACGTCGCACGGCCGGCCGGGGTACCTGCGCAAGGCGCTGGCGGCGGGGGCGCGGGCGTTCCTGCCGAAGACCACCTCGGCGCGCGTGCTGGCGGATGTGATCCGGCAGGTGCACGCCGGGCAGCGGTATGTGGATCCGGAACTCTCCGCGGAGGCGATCGCGGCGGGTGATTCGCCGCTCACGCCGCGCGAGGCGGACGTGCTGGAGTTGGCGGCGGGCGGCGCGCCTATCGACGAGATCGCGGAGCGGGCGCACCTTTCCGCCGGGACGGTGCGGAACTATCTGTCCAGTGCGTCCGCGAAGCTGGGGGCGGCCAACCGGCACGAGGCCGTGGAGGCGGCCCGGCTGCGGGGGTGGATCTAGGGGGTTCGATCCCGTGGGGTGGATGCGGCGCGGTTCGATCTAGACTGGCGGTGCAATGAGCACCCCCACCTCGGGCTTTGAGCCCTCCGATCAGGCGCGCTCCGGCGT
>JAUNRP010000057.1:688-1937 GCA_030544165.1 bacterium | reverse complement strand
CAGTTCTCGGTGTCCGTCACGGCCACCACGATCGTGGTCAGCGCGTTCCCCATGCTCCGGCTCCTGTGGGCGCCCGCCGCCGGGGGGATCCTGACGCGGTGGGGCGAGAAGCCCACGTATCTGACCGGGTTGATGATCGTGGCGGCGTCCTCCGCAGCCACGGCGTGGGCGGACTCCTACTGGGAGCTGCTGGTCTACCGCTCACTCGGGGGGATCGGCTCGGTGATGTTCACGGTCTCCTCGATGGCGATGGTGGTGAAGTATGCGCCGCCCCTGATGCGGGGCCGGGTCTCCGCCTTGTACGCCTCGATGTTCCTGATCGGCAACGTGATTGGACCGCTGGCTGGTGGGTTGTTGGCGGGGCTCGGCATCCGGGCGCCGTTCCTCATCTACGCGGGCTCGCTGATGGTGGCCTCGTCCATTGTGTGGTGGATGCTACGGAACGCGTCCGCGCGAGCGGGGGCCGGCAGGTCGGGTGCGGGGGCCATGCCGCCCATGACCCTTGCCGAGGCCTTCGCGGATCCGGTGTACCGGGCGTCCCTCGCCACCGGCCTGGCGAATGGCTGGGCGAACTTCGGGATGCGCAACGCCCTGGTGCCCCTGTTCGTGGCGTTCGCGATCTCGAACGAGAGCTGGGTGGCCGGGCTCGTGATGGCGGCGTTCGCTGCCGGAAATGCGGCGGCCCTGCCGTTCTCCGCGCGGATCACGGACACCGTGGGGCGCAGGCCCGTGATCATCTGGGGGATGGTGGTCAACGGGGTGCTCACGGGCGTGTTCGGGCTGATGGGGGCGCTGGTTCCGCTGGCCATCGTCTCCGCACTCGCGGGCGTGGGCGCTGGCCTGATGAACCCCGGCCAGCAGGCCGCCGTGGCGGATGTGATCGGATCCGAGCGCTCCTCCGGGCAGGTGCTGGCCGTGTTCCAGATGATCCAGGACGTGGGCGCGATCATCGGCCCGGTGCTCGCCGGTCTCATCGCGGACGCGTGGGGCTTCGAGTGGGCGTTCGCCCTGACGGGCGTGCTCATGGTGCTGTGCGTGCTGCCGTGGCTCTCCGCGGATGAGCCGTTGGAGAGGGCCCGCGCCTCCGCCGCCTAGCCAACGCCCCAGGATCCCGAATGGCTGGTCTTTCATCCGGGCTTCCCGTGCCCTCACCTGTGAACTATAGTTCACAAATGGTGAGAGTCATCCGGTCTGCGACATTCGATCGGTGGCTCAGTAAGCTGAGGGACCAACGTGCGGCCGCTCGGGT
>JAUNRP010000057.1:0-678 GCA_030544165.1 bacterium | reverse complement strand
CGCGGCGGGCAACCCAGGCGACGTGAAGCCTATCGGTCAGGGTGTCTCCGAGCTCAGAGTCGACTACGGCCCTGGTTATCGCATCTACTACCTGAATGACGGCGGTGAGCTCGTGCTACTTCTCACGGGCGGAGACAAGTCCAGTCAATCAGCCGACATCCACCGAGCTCAGCAAATCGCCGCTGAATGGAGGAAGAACCGATCATGAGCAACGAGACATTTGCGCCATTCGACAGCGCCGACTACATCAACACCTTCGACGACGTGGCCGCCTACCTCGAAGCCGTCATCGAAGACGCCGATGACGACCCACGAGTCATCGCTGCGGCTCTGGGCGCTATCGCGCGCTCCCGCAACCTCAGTCAGATCGCACGGGAGGCTGGCCTGAGTCGTGAAGGCCTTTACAAGGCACTCTCCACTGACGGGAACCCCTCATTGGCGACAGTGGTGAGAGTGGCACACGCTCTCGGGCTTCGACTCCGTTTCCAAGCGCTCGCCTGACGAGGGTTGTCCCTGCACTGGGAAGCTCTGAGATGACGTGGGTGCTGGAACTGGACACGTTATTGAGTCCGCCAAACGACTGACTACAGTCACTTGCCGGACACGATACTGAGTCGGGTTTCGTACGGGACCTTCAGGCCGGGATCTGACGTAACCTCAGTAATTTCTCGCGCACCT
>JAUNRP010000056.1 GCA_030544165.1 bacterium | reverse complement strand
CCACCCAGGGATTCCCACACGAGCGGCAAGGCCGCCACCACCCACGCGTTCCCCCGCGCCCACGCCACCCCGCGCGGGAACCGCCGGCCCCCGGAATCGCGCGAACCGAACGGCCCCGGGAACCACCACGAGTGCGCCCACAGTCCACTGCCCTGGTCCTTCAGCAGCCGCGCGTACGCCCCCGGCATCGCCGCGGCCCGCCCCAGCACCTCCCGATCCCCGTGATCCGCCCCCCACCGGGACGCCAGCACGCCCAGCATCATAATCGAATCAATCCACGCCGAATCCGGGTACCATCGCGCATACCCGCTGGTCCCGAGGTGGTCCGCCGCCCCGTGCTCGAGCCTCGGCAGCGCCCGCAGGTACCCCACCGCCGCCTCGGTCAGCGGCGCGAACCGCGCGTCCCCCTGCCGCTCCAACTCGTACGTGACCAGCGCCGGCGCCACCGTATCCGAGGAGTGCACCGCCGGCCGCTCCCGCAGGTAGTGCCCGCAGAACCGCTCGATCCACGCCTCGTACCGCCGCTCCCCCACCCGCTCCTGCAGCAACGCGAACGCCCACCCCTGCAGCGCCGGCCCCCACATCCACTTGGCAACGGGCTGCTCTAGCTGCCTCCCGACGACGGCGTCCGCCAGTGCCGTCACCTTCTCCAGTGGCGTTGGGGTCATCTCTCGTCCTCCTCGCGGGTGCCGTCCGGCGTCAAGTGCAGCCGGTGGCCGCCGGCGGTGATGGTCAGTTCGTCTGGGAAGCGGCGGGCGCGGACCCAGGGGGTGTCGAAGCGGGGGTGCTGGTTCGGGATCGGCTCGCCGTCACGGAGAAGGCGGCCGCCGGAGCGGAGCTCCCACACGCTCGCGATGCCTTCGGAGTCGGTGGCGTCTGGACGCGGACCGATGAGGCGGAGCGTGGGCCCGTCCGGGACCAGCCGGAAGCCGCGCGCCCAGTTGGCGAGGTCCGCGATGGTGGCGGTGTGGCCGGGGGCGAGGACCACCGCCCAATCGGTGACGGTGCCGCGCTGGGTGAACGCGGTGCCGCCGCCCTCGAGGGGGCGCTCCTCGAGCGGGCCGGTGGTGAGGATCGCGGCGAACCCTCCCCCGGAGGCGAGCGCCAGGAGTTCGGATCCGTGGCTGAGGGGGATCCGTTCGATGGCATCGAGGCGATCAGTGGGCACGAACAGGTGGGAGTGGCGGGCGCGCGGACTGCGCTCGAGGTAGCCGGGGCGGGCGCGGGTGTTGTAACGGGCCAGGAGCACGGGGCCGTCCTGGCCGAGCGCCGGGTTGATGCCGTTGCCCACCCACTCGGAGGGGGAGAAGTTGCGCTGGGGATCATCGAACATGGGGGCACCCGGATGGGTGGCGAACACCGCCACATCACCGGGAAGGGCGAGCGTCCACAGGTGCTGCTGATCGCCGAAGCCGCCCGGATCGTAGCCCTGGACTGACGAGAGCTGAGCGGTTCCGGAGGGGCTCCGGTAGGTGGTGATGTTGGCGCGGCGCAGCGCCGTGCCGGCGGTGGCGGGGTTGAGTGCCCGAACAAGGGTGGGCAGGGAGCGGGTGCCGCGGAGCTTGGCGAACGGGGCCAGCGGGCCGAGGAACGCGTTGTTCTCCATGCGCCACTCGGTGAGCATCTTCGCGGTGAGATCAATGGATTCCGGGAGCGTGAAGGACTCCATGGCCCAGAGTTGGAGGCCCGCGGTGTGGGGATCGTGCGGGTTGGGATAGTGCGCGGCCACCTCCGCCGGGTCCAGTCCGGAGGCTGTACGGAGGTGCCTGCCGGTGGTGTCCGTGGCGATCGCTGCGATGGCGGCCGGGACGCGGTAGGTGGAGGTGGTGACGATGTCCGAGAGGCGGCCCACGAGCGCGGGGTTGTGCCGCTCGGCCCCGGCTGGGGCGGTGGAATCTGCCGCGGCGGCGGCGGTGATTCCCCGCGCAAAGGGCTCCGGCTCGGTGGCCCGAGCTTCCGGGAACGCCCAGGCCATGAGCCCATCCACGTCTGCCTGTTCGGGCCACTTCTTCTGCAGCTCGTACGCCCGCCCCGCGGGCCCGAGAGCCCGCCCCCGGAACGAGTACAGCGCCAGATCCAGGAACAGCAGGTCCAACGCCACGGCCGCCCGTGCGGCGAGATCCAGATCCTCCGCATGGTCCACGAGCAGCGCGAGCGGGGCCGCATCCTCCTCGTAGTAGGTGGAGGAGTTCCACTCCGAATACCCGAACCGGAAGCGGTCCTCCAGCCAGCGGATCAGCCGCTCACGCCCTGAATCCCTCCGCTCCTCCCCCGTGCCTCCGCCCGAAAAACGTTCCCGCGGGAACGCCTGGCCCACCAGGTACTCGAGCGCCGCGAACAGCACCTGGTGGTTCTCGGAGAACATGCACATGGCGTCCGTGCCGGGCTCGTCCATCCGGTACGCGAAGCCGAGCAGGCACCGCCGGATCTCCTCCCGCAGCTCCTCGGTCAGCGCCCCCGGCGGGCAGTACAGCAGCGCCACGAGGCTGGCGGCGCGGAAATCGGAGCAGTCGTGCCGGGCGTCCACGAACGCGATCAACTCCCGGACCGGCCCCGCGTCCACCGGCTCGCCCCGGCGCGCCGCCGCGAGGTCCGGGATGCCGGGCGGGGCCATCTTGACGGCCATCCCCGGGTCCGGGGCGGGCGGTCGTGCGGAGCTCATGTCCAAAATCCAGCGCTAGATTTTTCGGTTTGTTGGAATGGCGTTGGAATCCCAACGGGCCCAAGAATCTGGCGCTTGATTTTGGACAGGTCGGGCAGGTGCAAGCCGTTCACGATCCCAGTGTGGCGCGCCGGGCGCACCTCACGCGACCGTTGCCTGCTTGGAGTACTTGCGCTGGTAGATCTGGTTCATGAGCACGCACTCCCAGGCGGCGATGGGCGCGGTGCCCGCGAACTCGCCGATCCGGGCCGCGCGCGCGTTCTTCTCCAGCACGAGCTCCACGTTGGTGGCCGTCTCCAGGTCCGCGCCCAGGCAGTAGGCGGCGGACTGGGTGAGCACCACGTTGCTGCCGAGCGAGGAATCGGCCTTGCGGCCCACGAGCTGGGCGAAATCGTCCAGGTACGGCAGCAGTCTGCGGCCAAAGAACGCCTGCACCTCCGAATCCAGGTTCGTGATGATGGTGCCCACGTCCGGCCGCTTCGCGTAGATGCGCAGGTGGTTCGCGCGGGTGGCCTCGTCCGGGGTGACCTCATCCGGGCCGATGAAGAAACGGGCGCCGCTCGCGGTGCGCTCCGAGGAGGCGAGCGGCCGGCCCTCCTCACCAAATGTGCCCACGCGCTCGCGGTACAGCTTCTGCGCCACACGCTCCAGTGCATTGCCGAGCTCGCGGGCCTCCGCGGGGCCGTTCGCCCAGATCAGCGCCCCGTGGGCCCGGAGGAGAATCACCTGCGCGCGGGTCTTCTCGAGCGTCTGCTCCACATTGCGGTGCAGCTTGGAGGTGGAGGGCAGGCCGTAGGGCGCGAGCGGGAGCGTGTCCTGACCGAGCGCCTCCGCGTCCTCCGCATCCAGCGGGATATCCTCGGCCTCCAGCGAGAGGGCGGAGGCGTAGGGCTGGTGGGTGTGCAGCACGCACCCGGCCTCGGGGAACGCCCCGTACACGAGCGCGTGCATGGGGTGCTCGGAGGACGGCTTGTACCGGCCCGTTCCCTTCCCATTCTCGACGACGGCGAGGTCATCCTCGGTCATGGTCTCGTAGCGCCTGCCCGAGGGCGTGATGAGGAACGTCTCCCCCTCCGTGCGTACGGAGAAATTGCCCCAGGTGCGCACCACGAGGTGGTCCGCGAGGAGGTTCCGGCCGAGGGTGACGAGTTCTGCTCGCTTCGCGTCGCTCACAGTTGCACCACCTGGGCGAAGACGCGATCGAAGCGGGCGAGGGCGTCGTCGATGAGGTCCTCGGTGTAGGCGGCCGAGGTGTAGAGGCGCGAGCCGGCGAGGGTGACCAGGCCCTCGGCCATGTAGGCGGCGCCCATGTGCTCCATCTCCTTCTTGCGCTTGGAGGTCTCCTTGAGCACGGTGGGGATCTCCCACGGCCGCGACCAGTTGATGGCGAAGTGCATGGTGCCCACGGTCTCCAGGTGGCAGATGGAGCCCTGGTTGAACGCCACGAACGGGAGGTTCCGCTTCGCGATCAGGTCCTTGAGGCCCTCGGTGAGGCGATCGCCCATCTCCGCGGCGCGCTCACAGGCGCCGGTCTCAGCGATCTGCTTGAGGGTCACGTAGCCGGCCAGCGAGGAGAGCGGCGTGGCGGCCATGGTGCCGCCCACCAGCGCCTTCTTCACCTTGTCTCCGGTCTGGATGCCGGCGGCGAGGTACCTCATGTACTCGCGCTTGCCGCCGAGCCCGCCGGCGCCGGGGTAGCCGCCCGCGATCACCTTGCCGAACACGGTGAGGTCCGGGGTGACGCCGAAGTAGCCCTGGGCGCCGTGCGGGGAGATGCGGAAGGCGGTGACCACCTCATCGAAGATCAGGAGCGCGCCGTACTTCTTCGCGAGCGCCGCGGCGCCGTGGAGGAACTGCTTGGTGATGGGGCGGGTGCCGGATTCGGGGCCCACCGGCTCGATCATGATGGCGGCGGTGCCGCCGCGGATCTTGTTGAACCTCAGCTTGCGCTCGAGGTCATCGAGGCTGCCGGGGAAGAACTCCTGGGTCCACTGGAAGGCGGTGAGTGGGACGCCGTGGGCCTGGGTGAACTTGGAGCCGGGGACCCGAAGGCCGTAGGCGAGCTGGTCCGACCACCCGTGGTACGCGCCGCCCATCTTGAGCACGTTCTTCTTGCCGGTGGCCAGGCGTGCCACGCGGATCGCGGCCATGCAGGCCTCCGTGCCGGAGCCGAGCGCCCGGAACATGTCCACCGAGGGGATCAGGTCCCGCACGAGTCCGGCCAGCAGGTACTCCGCCTCGTGGAACAGGCCCGTGGAGGGGCCGCAGGTGTTCAGGAGCTCGATGACCTCCTCACGCACCTCCGGGGGGTTACTGCCGAGCACGGTGGGGCCGCCGGCTTGGAGGAAATCGAGGTACTCGTTGCCGTCCAGATCCGTGAGGTGGGCGCCCTCAGCCTTGGTGAAGACCAGGGGGAAGGGATGGTTGAAGGCGAGGTTGTGCTGGACCCCGCCCGGGATCACGTCCTGGGCCTCCTCGATCATCGCCTTGGACTTGGGGCAGCGGGCCTCGAAGTAGTCGCGTTCGTAGGCCTCGAGCGCCTCGGGGCTGATGGAGTGGATGGGGGTGGTGATCAGCTCATCGAGCTCGGCGATCACGTGTTGAACGCTCGGCCGGTTGTGCTCCATTGCGCCTCCGTGATTGGCGGGACATTCCGTGGCTGGCGGGATCTCCCGTGATTGGCGAGTTCTCCGGTTCGGCCTCCTTGTGATGGCCCACCCGGTACGGTTGACTCTACGCCACAGTGAGTCGCCGCTCACCCTGTTCGGCACGGAGGCCCGATGACGAGCTACGCCACGCAGAGGTTTGACAACCTCCCGCGCGAGAAGGCGGCGCGGGTGCTCGGTGCCGCCGTGAGCGAGTTCGCGGACCACGGCTACCAGCACGCCAACACCAACCGGATCGCCGCGGCAGCGGGGATCTCCGTGGGGGCGCTTTTCCAGTACTTCGCCAGCAAGGACGATCTCTTCCGGTACGTGGTGGGCGAGGGCGCACGGGCGATCGAGGCGAACGTGGCTGAGTTGTTGGCCCGCGAGGGGAGCGTGCTCGAGAAGGTGCGATCCCTGCTCGAGGTGGCGGTGGACACGGCAGTGGTGAACCGCGAATCGGTGCGGCTCTACCACGAGCTCACCTCCACGGGGAACCGCGCGCTGGCCCACGAGTTAGCGATGCAGCTTGAGGGGTACACGGCGGCGGGCTACCGGGAGTTGATGGAGCAGGGCCAAGAGTCAGGGGAGGTGCGCGCGGACGTGCCGGCTGCGGTGTTGGCGCTCTGCCTGGACAACCTCCTGGTGGGGCTCCAGCTCTCCTTCGCGGCGGACTACTACGAGGATCGCCTGCAGCTCTATGCCCCCGGGGTGGAGCGGGAGGCGCTGGTGGAGCAGACCCTGCGGTTCGTGGAATCGGCGATAGGGGCGGCGCGATGACCTACATCCTCACGTTCGATGTTGGCACCACCTCCGTGAAGTGCTGCCTGTTCTCCGTGGGCGCCGCGGTGACGCTGGTGGACGGGGCCACCCGTGACCACCCCATCCGGCTGCTGCCGGGCGGCGGGGCCGAGCAGGATCCGGACGACTGGTGGGCCGCCATGGTGGAGGGTGCCCAGCAGATTGCCGCGGAGCACCCGGAGCAGATGGCGCAGGTGGCGGGGGTGAGCTTCTGCTCCCAGATGCAGTCCCTGGTGTTGCTGGACTCTGAGGCGCGGCCGGTGCGGCCCGCGATGTCCTACATGGACCAGCGAGCCGAGCGGCAGATGCGGTCCGCCGGCGGACGGTGGCCGCGGGTGGCTGGCCTGAACGTGGGGACGTTGGCGCGCTCGCTGTGGCACACCGGAGCGGCGCCGGCCTCCGTGAAGGACCCGGTGTGGAAGTACCACTGGGTGCGGGAGCACGAACCGGAGGCCTTCGCACGGGCGCACAAGTGGGTGGACGTGAAGGAAGCCCTGATCGCACGCATGACGGGGCGGTTCGTGATGAGCGAGGACTCGGCGTTCGCCACCCTGCTCTCCGACCGCCGCTCGGCCTCTCCCCGATTCTCCCCGGCGATGCTCAAGATGCTGGGCGTGGATCCCGCGCACATGCCGGAGATCGTGGCGGCCACGGATCAGGTGGGCGGCCTGCTGGAGGGGCCCGCGGCGGAACTCGGCCTACGGAAGGGGACCCCGGTGTTCGCGGGGGGCGGGGATGCGGCCGCGATCACCGTCGGGGCGGGGGCAACCGGGCTCGGGGAGACGCACGTGTATGTGGGGACGTCCGGGTGGGTCTCCACCGTGACGGACCGGATGTTGGTGGACGTCTCCGCGATGGTGGCGGCCGTGGTGGGCGCGGTGCCGGGGCGGTACAACTACTTCGCGGAGTTGGAGACGGCCGGGAAGTGCCTGGAATGGGTGCGGGACCACCTGGCGCTGGACGAGATCAACATCTACCTCTCCCGGGAGAACGTGGCGGACGATCCGGAGGCGGAGTTCGAGTCCCTGTACGACTACCTCTCCCAGGTCATCGACTCCGCGCCCGCAGGGGCCGGCGGGGTGCTGTTCACGCCGTGGCTGCACGGGAACCGGTGCCCGTTCGAGGACCCGAACGCCCGGGGGATGTTCTTCAACATCTCGCTGGAGACGGGCAAGACCGAGCTGCTGCGCGCCGTGGTGGAGGGGGTGTGCCTGCACCTGCGGTGGTTCGTGGAGACGCAGGAGCGGAAACTCCGGACCTCGCGTCGGGTGCGGTTCGTGGGAGGGGCGGCGCGGTCTGCCGTGACCTCGCAGATCCTGGCCGATGTGCTGCAGCGCGGGGTGGACGTGGTGGAGCGGCCGCAGGACGTGGGCGCTGTGGGGGCGGCACTGATCGCGGCCGTGGGCTTGGGAATTGTTGCGGACGTGGAGACGGCCTCGCGGCTGGTGCCGGTGGTGGAGAGCTTCGAGCCGCGGGAGAAGAACCGGGCGGTGTATGACCACGCGTTCGCGGCGTTCACCAAGTTGTACCCGGCCACGAAGAAGGTGTTCGCGCACCTGAACGCGAGCCGGTGAGGCTGGCGGCTGGCTGGCACGGCGCCGGCGCCGCCCGCCCCACTGAGCCCACCCACCCACCCGCCTCTCACAGACATGCGCGAACTCCTCACAGGTGCGCGGTGACATCACGAGGGCAACTGTGAGGAATGCCGAGCAACTTGCGCAAAGAAAGGGGGGCGAGAGCTTCCCCCACTACCCCCGCGCCACGCCGAGCTCGCGCTGCATCTCCTTGCACCGCTCCAGCGTCAACGGGTACCTCCGCGCGAACCACCATCCCGCGGACATGAACACGATGATCGCGCCCGCCAGGGTCACCCGGATGCCGATCTGGGTGGCCTCGGGCTGCACCGCGTTCGCGTAGTCCTCGGGCGGCCGGTACCCGGTGAGCTGCAGCATCAGGCCGATCAACTGCACGGTGATCGCCGTGGAGATACCCCGGATCAACGTCATGAGGCCGGCGTAGGCGCCCGCGTTGCGGGCGCCGGTGGTGAGTTCGGCGTCGTCGATGACATCGGGGAACATGACCCAACTCATGAGGACGGCGCCACCCACGCCCATCGCCACCACGGCGGCCACCGCGTACAGGCCCCAACCCGGCGCCCCCGCCGGATACGACCCGATCCCCAGCGCCCCCGCGAGCGCCATCGGAATCAAGGCCCGGTAGATGAAGTTCTTGTCCACGCGCTTGACCAACTGGTTCACCACCAGGAATCCCACCAGGTTCACCACGATGAAGATCCCCAGGAACACCGTCACGTTGAGCTGCACCACATAGAGCGCGTAGTAGACGATCAGCGCGGAGATCACGTCCATGGTCAGCGCCTGCGCCAGGTACATGCCCAGCAACTGCCGGAACGAGTGCAGCTTCAGCGGCGCCAGCGCGGAGGCCACGGAGAGGCGCGTCCGCTCCGCCGGGATCGGCGCGCGCTCCCGCGTCAGCTTCATGGCGATCAAGAGCGGCGTGGCGAACAGCACCCCGAACCCCAGGACCACCGTGAGGTACAGCCCCATCCCGGAGAGCTGGCCGCGCGTGTAGAGCTGGATCAGCGTGGTACCGATGACCGTGCAGGTGGCGGCGGAGACCGTGGAGAACGCGAGCCGCATGACGTTGATGCGGTTGCGCTCCTGGTAGTTGGTGGTGACCTCCGTGGAGAGCGAGCCGTACGGCACCGCGATCATGGTGGAGATGGTGGTGTAGAACAGGTTCGCGATCACCACGAACACCACCTTGGCCGCGGTGTTGTCCCACCCGCCGATCGGCGCCCAGATCGCCGCGAGCGCCACGATCAGCAGCACCGATCCCAGCGCAATGAACGGCCGACGCCTCCCCCACCGCGTCCGCGTGTTGTCCGAGAGCAGACCCATCAGCGGATCGTTGATCGCGTCCCACACCTTGGGGATCAGCACCGCAAAACCCGCCCACCCCGGCGGAATCCCCACCACATCCGTCAGGTAGAAGAGGTACAGCACCGAGATCAGCGCCGCGCCACCACCCCCAAAGATGTCCCCCGCCGCGAAGAACACCCGCTCGGTCCGGGTCATCTGATCGGCCAGGGCGGGCTGGTGGCCGGTTGGTCCGCCGGGCTCGCCCAGCTGCGTGGGGAGTTCTTCCGCCGACGACGGGGGTAACCCCGCAGGTACGGGAGCCGCGGCCCCCAGGAATGGCTCCGCGCGCGGGGAGTCCGGAGCGATGTGCTCGTGAGGGGGCATGCGCTAACCCAACCAGTCGGGGTGAGCTCACGCAATGCCGTGTGGGGCACGAATTGGGCCAGAACGTGCGTGAAGACTTTGTGTACGTTCCAGGTAGTTCTTGTGGTGCGCGGAACGGCCCTTCTCATCGATCGTTGATGTTGGCACGGCCGTACGGGCTGATCGCTGGCCCTTTGGCTCCGAAAGTCCGTAGAAATTATTGTTAGACAAAGGTTGAAGTGGCGGAAAATCGCGCGATATGACGCTCAACACGTGTGGGACGAAAGTCTTTACATCTGTGACTAAATGGGTGCAGAATCCTCAACGTTGCCGAACTTCCCTGCTCGGTGGCTCCCCCCACTGGCTCCCTGGCCAGAAAACACACGCTGGCTCCCCGGCCAGAACCCCTGATGCTGGCCCCCCGGCCAGAAACCCCCTGTATCCCCCTGAGCTATTACCCCCTGCTCCGCGGGAGAGTCCCGAAAGGACCCTTTTCGTGCGCCCTGGCATTAGAACGTTCAAGAGACTCGGCCCTGCCATCGTTTCATCGGCCCGGATCATCGCGGTCGGATCGGCCGTGACCCTGGTGGCTGGCATCGCCCTCCCCACTGCAGCGCCCGCCACCTCGGCGGCTGCCAATCAGTACTCGATACTCACCAACACCGTGGTGGAGTCCACCCCCGAGGAATCTGCGTCCCTGTTCCCCGGCATGTCCGCCACCACGGAGGCGGTGTGGAGCGAGCTCGACACGATCGTGTTCGACACCGACGCCGCCGCAAAGGTCAACGACCCCGAGGTGGTGGACGCTCCCACCCCGGAGCCTGCGGTGGAGGTCCGCCCCGAGATGGACTACAGCGCCGCCGCGGACCTCTCGGCCAACCAGGCTGTAGACCTGACGGTCCCGGCCGACGACGAGGCCGTCGTCGAGGCCGCTGCTGAGCCGGTCCCCGCGGTGGAGGCCGCTGCCCCCGAACCTGCACCAGCGGCTTCTCCGGCCCCCGCACCCGCGCCAACACGAGCCGCCGCCCCGGCACCGGCTCCCGCACCTGCCGCAGCTCCCGCTTCCACTCCGGCGCCTGCCCGCGCTGCCGAACCCGCGCCTGCACCCGCCCCTGCGCCTGAACCGGCTGCCGCCCCTGAGCCAGCAC
>JAUNRP010000055.1:4533-10537 GCA_030544165.1 bacterium | reverse complement strand
CGGGACGTGGGAGGGCAAGCCGGACATCTACCACGCGCTGCAGGCCTGCCTAGTGGAGGATCTGCCGTTGGGAGCGAGCTTCGCGGGTGGCCTTGCCTCGCTAGGGTGGTGAAACAGCCACTACGAGGAGGTAGAGCAATGGGATCGATGGACGGCAAATCGGGTCTGGTGACGGCGAGCGGCAACGGCATCGGCCGAGCGACTGCGATCGCCCTGGCCCGCGAGGGCGCACGCGTGCTCGTGAGCGACATCAACGAGGAGGGCGCGAAGGAGACCGTGGAGATGATCCGGGAGGCCGGTGGCACGGCGGAGTATCTGGTTGCTGACGCCTCCACCGAGGCTGCCGCCGAGGAGCTGGTTGCGAAGGTTGTGGAGCTCTGGGGGAGCCTCGACTTTGCGCACAACAACGCGGGAATCGGTGGACCGACCGTCCCCTTCACCGAACAAGAGATCGAGCAATGGAAGAAGCAGTTCTCCGTCAATGTGTTCGGGACGATGTTCATGATGAAGCACGAGCTCATCCAGATGTACAAGCAGGGCCATGGTGCGATCGTCAACACGTCCTCCAACGCGGGTAAGTCCGGCCAGCCGGGACTCTCCCCGTACGCCGCCACTAAGTGGGCGGTCATCGGCATGACGAAGACCGCCGCGGCGGAAGCGGCCCGGCAGGGGGTGCGAGTCAACGCCATCTGCCCGGGAATGACCGAGACGGACGCGGTCGCTGCGTGGAAGGAATCGTCCCGCGAGTCCTACGACATCGTGTCGGGGCGCATCCCGATGGGACGTGCGGCGCTGCCAAGCGAACAGGCGGAGGCCGTGGTTTGGCTGTGCTCCGATGCCGCCTCGTACGTGACCGGAGTGGACCTCTCGATCGACGGGGGCGACGGCATCCTCGGAGCGTGATGCGCGACTGGCTGCCGCCGGCGTCACGCGTTGGCTGAGCCCATGACGAGGGTGTGACGCGCTACCGGGATCGGTAGGCCCGCGGGTCCGGCCTGGCCGCGCCCCGACTAGCTCGTCCGCGCCTCCACCAGCAGCCACTCCGCCAGTTGCTGGAAGTGGTGCGGGGTGGAATCCGCCCAGCGCTCCACCACCGCAGAGCGGGCCACCCGCAGCACGCCGCGAGCGGCGCCCTCGCGGAGCTCCGGCTCCAGGGTCTCGATGTCCTTGGTCTTGGCGGCGCCGATGATGCGGCGGGACATCTTGGCGGCCGCGAACAGCCATGTCTCGTTGCGCCAACGCAGCAGGAGGCGGTTCAGGAATTCGTCATCCCACAGGCGGGGGTCCTGCCGGGAGGGCCAGCGGCGGCGGAACTCGGCCTCGAACGCATCCCAGGTCTCACCGGCGAGCCCGAGGCACCACCGCGCCCGCTCGTCCTCACCCAGGGCGTAGGCACGGGCGGCGGCGATCACGTAGTTCGCCCATGTGGCGCCCGTGTCATAGGCAACCGGCCCGTAGAACGCGAACTCGGAATCGAACACCTTCACGGAGTCCGCCTGATCGGACCCCTCCGGCTTGCGCACCATCACGGATCCGGTGTGGAGATCACCGTGGATCAGTGCCTCACCGTGGGTCATGAAGAAGTACTTGGCATCCGCCATGGCCTCACCGAACCGGTGATCGGCCTGGAACTCCCACACGTCCGTCTGGTTGGCAGCCAGCCACTCGTTCCGCTCCGCTCCCACGAATGGTTCCGTGAACACGAGGTCTTCCGTGATCACGCACAGCTCGGGGTTCACGGAGATGCCCTGCCTGGCGGCGAGTTCGAGCCGGTCCATGCCGAACACGGAGGTCTCGAATGCGATGGCCCCGGCGAAGCGCCCCACCTCGGCGGCCGCACCGTTGTGCATCTCGCCCTTGCAGAGGGCACCGCGCCACACCTGGTGGTCGGAGAGGTCCTCCATCGCGAAGATGTACCGCTCGGGCTCCTGGTCCAGCACCCTCACCACCAGTTCGGGAACCGCGGCCGCGTGCGCCTCGAGCGATTGGATCTCGAACCGCGAGCGCTCAGGCGTCATGGGCCAGCCCTCCCCCACCATCCGCACGTAGGGCAGCGCCTGCTTCAGCACCAGCCCGCGCCCGGAGGTGTCCTTGGCGATGAACACCAGGTTGAGGTTGCCGTCACCGATCTCGTTGACGGAGGCGAGGTTCTCCACATTGAGGTGCTCGGCAAGCCTGGGGTGCTTGGCGATGTACTCGGGGACTTCCTCCTCGGTGAGGAACTGGTACTCGGGGGCTGCCACGGAATTCACCTTCCTAGTTCGTGCGGCACTGAAGGAATCTGCGGGTCTCGGCTCAGTGGTGCTCTCACGCATCCACCGAGCACTACACCGCTGGAACGAATCTGGTCCTCTTCCGCGAGATTGTGTAGGAGAAGATCAGCGCGAGGATCAGGACAATGCCCTTCGCGGTGTCCTGGAAGTAGTACGGGAAACCGTTCATGGTCAGGCCGGTCACCAGGATCGCCACGAGCACGGCGCCCAGCACGGTGCCCCACGCATTCGGCTTGCCGATGCCGAGCACCGAGGTCCCCACCAGCGCCACGGCCACGGCCTCCAGCAGTGAGGAGGCCCCCGCGGAAACATCGCCCTGCCCGATCCGGGAGGCGAGGATCATGCCGCCGATCGAGGCGAACACCGCGCAGATCACGTACGCGAGGCCCTTGTAGAAGCCCACCCGGATACCCGCGATGCGGGCAGCGTCCGGGTTGGAGCCGATCGCGTACATCATCCGGCCCCACTTGGTGCGGGCCAGGAAGAACCATGAGGCCAGCGCGAGCACCAGCATGATGATCACCGGGAGGGGCACCGCCACGAACCCGAGATCCACCCGGGTTCCATCGATCGCGCGGAATCCATCAGTGAAGCGGCCGGGCGCCTGGTTGCCGTCCCTCATTACCATGCCGGAGGAGACCGACTGGCCGTTCACCGGGATCAGCTTGGCCCCCTGGATCACGAACATCATGCCGAGCGTGGCCAACATGTCCGGCACCTTCAGCACCACGATCAGCAGCGCGTTCAACAACCCAACCACGAGCCCGCCCACCAGCACGGCCGCGATCGCCACGCCGCCCACCTGGTTGTAGAACACCATGGTCATGGCCGCCAACTGCACCGCGAGGCCGGCCGTGGAGCCGATCGAGAGGTCCATGCCTCCCACCACCATCGAGAACGTCAACCCCAGGCCGAGGATGGCGGTCACCGAGGCGAACTTGAGCATCGACATGATCGATCCCAGGTTCCGGAAGTTGTCGAGCGTTGCCAGGAAGTAGACCAGCAGCGCCACCGTGATGATGATGAAGCCGTACTTGACGATGAAGTCGCGCACCCTCATCCCGGTTGTGAGTTCTTCGTCAACGTTCACCACGTCAGGCCACCTCCGTCATGCTGGCAACAATTGCGTTGTGGTCGAGTTCGGACATGTACGCGTCCTTGGTCACGTTCCCCTCAACAAGGACGACGACGCGGTCCGCCACTCCCCGTATCTCATCCACGTCACTGGCACAGACGACGGCGCAGGCCCCGCTCGCCGCCAGTTCTCGTATCTTGTGGGAGATCTCGACACGGGCACCGATGTCCACGCCGCGGAACGGTTCGTCCAGCAGCATCACGCGCGGCTCGCCGGTGAACCACCGGCCCACCACCACCTTCTGCTGGTTGCCGCCCGAGAGCGCGTCCACCGTCTGGGACGGGCCCTGCGCCACCACGGAGAAGTCCTCGATCACCCTCTCCCCCCGGCCCATCTCGGAACGGGAGGAGACGACGCCAGCCGAGGAGACGTCGTCGACGAATGGGAGGACCACTGTGCGGGCCACGTTCCAGCCCGGGAGCATGGCCTCGGCGGCGCGGTCCTCGGGGACCAGGTAGATGCCCTTCTTGACCGCATCGGCGGTGGAGCGCGGGGCGTAGGGGGCGCCGTCCAGCGTCATGGTGCCCGCGAAGTAGGGGTCGCGGCCGAAGATCGCGCGGGCGAGCTCGGACTTGCCGGCGCCGATCAGGCCCACGATCCCGGTGACCTCGCCGTAGCGGAGATCGAGGTCGAAGGGGGTGGAGCGCTTGAGGAGTTGGACGCCGCGTAGTTCGAGGGCCACCTTCTCCCCGTGCATGAGATCGTCCTCGCTGCGGTCGGTGAGAACCTCGCGTCCGAGCATGGACTGCACGGCGTGGTTGAGGTCGAACGGCTGGGCCTGGACGTCCGTGATGCGGCCGTCGCGGAGGACCACGAGCTCGTCCGCGAGCTGGAGGATCTCGGAGAGGTGGTGGGAGACGTAGAGGATGGCCACGCCGGAATCGCGCAGGCGGCGGACCACCTCGAACAGGCGGTCCACCTCGGCATCGGAGAGCGTGGAGGTGGGCTCGTCCAGGACGAGGACCTTGGGTTGGCGCACGAGTGCGCGGGCGAGCAGGAGGAGCTGGGAGTCCGCGATCCCCAGTTCGTAGACGTCCTGCTTCAGCTTGGCATCCGACCAGCCGAGGCCGAGCGCGGAGGCGATCTCGCGGGCCCGCGGGAGCATGGAGCGAACGGACGCGAACGGGGAGAGGTCCCCGCGCACGATCTCCTCGAAGCACAGGTTCTCCGCCACGGAGAGCCCGGGCACGATCGTCTCGTCGATCCGCTGGTGGACGGTCTGGATGCCGTAGTTCTGGGCCTCGGCCGGAGTGGCGATCACCACCGGCCCGCCGGCCACGAGGATCTGGCCGGAATCGAGTTCGTGGATGCCGGCCAGGATCTTGATGAGGGTGGACTTGCCAGCCCCGTTCGCACCGAGCAGGGCGGTGATGCGGCCGGCGTGGAGCTCCATCGAGACGCCCTTGAGCACCTTGTTGGTGCCGAAGGACTTGGTGATGTCCTCCAGGCGGAGGACGGGAGGATCGATCGCCGAGCCCACGGCGCTGCCCGATGTGGCCACCTTCTCCTTCGGGGCGGGTTCACTCATACGACTCTCCTGGGATCGGCCCCCCGCCGGCGGCCCAGAGCGGACCACCGGCGGGGAACACGTCTGGTTCCTACAGGTCAGAACACCACGGACGGCAACCACGGCGCGGAGGACACATCACCGATGTGCAGCTCCGTCATCTGCGAGCGCAGATCGTCCATGTTGTTGATGTTGTTCTCACGCAGGTAGTCCTGGGTCACGAGGACCGGCGGGAACTCCACGTTCAGCGTGTCGAGCTCATCGGCCATCAGCAGGAACAGGGTGCGGGTCACGGCGGCGCCGATCGCGTTCGGATCGGTGGCACCGGTGCCGCGCCACGGCGAGCCCTCGGCCACCATCAGCTCGATGTCCGCCGTGGAGATGTCCGCGCCGTAGACCAGCACGTCCTCCATGCCCGGATTCTGCTCGAGGGCGGTCAGGGTGGCCTTGGTCAGCTCGTCATACGGGGCGTAGATCGCCTGCACCTCCGGGTTGGCCTTGAGCGCGGAGTCCACCATGGGTGCGGTGTCCGCCGCCGTGGACGGCGAGTAGCGGCCCGTGAAGAACAGCTCGGTCCAGTTGTTCTCGGACTTGTACTCGTTCCACACCACGTCACGGCGATCGAGCGGCGCGATACCGAGCACGTTCACGTAGCCCACGTTCGCGTCCTGCCCGAGCTCCTCCACCATCTGGTCGAGCACGAGCGAGGCCATGAACTGGTCCGACTGCTGGGTCTGGACCGCACGCGGGGCGCAGGTCTGGATCTCCACGTCGTAGATCACCACCGGGATGCCCTGGTCGATCGCCTGGTTCACGCCGGGGCAGAGGGTGTCGGCGAAGCCGTGTCGGACCAGGATGCCGTCCACACCGGAGGAGATCGCCTGCTCGAGCTGCGAGGCCTGCGTGGCGTTGTCGCCCTGGGCGTCGTAGACATCCAGATCGATGTCCAGGAGGTCCGCCTGCTGGGTGGTGCCGTTCAGGAACTGCTGGAAGTAGTCACCCTGACCGGTGTTCTGCACGATGGCGATCTTCAGGCCGCCCTCGTTGAAGGGGGCGGGCATCTCGCCGCCGGCCTCGGGAGCCTCCGTA
>JAUNRP010000055.1:1388-4523 GCA_030544165.1 bacterium | reverse complement strand
CGGTGGTCTCCTCGGCCTCCGGGGCCTCCGTGGTCTCCTCCGCGGGCGGCGCCGCCTCGGTGGTCTCCTGGGCCGGGGGCGCGGGCGCCGTGGTCTCGGTGCCGCCGTTGTCCTGCGAGCACGCGCTGAGCACCAGCGTGGCCACCGCAGCCACTGCTACCAGTGATGTACGGGTCTTCCTCATGTACTTCCCCTTTACTTGGTGGAGGGCGTCCTCGCCCTCCGGGGTGGATATTTCTAGTGGCTCACCAGATCGGCAAAGAGGGCCCCGCCGCCTGATCTCGCTGGTTCCACGACTCCTCTTTCCGTGACGATCGCTGAGATCAGGTCGTGGGGGGTGACATCGAACGCGGGGTTGAATGCGTCCGCTGTCGCGGGGGCCGTACGGACCCCGCCCAACTCCAACACCTCCAGAGCGCTTCGCTCCTCGATGTGGATGTCATCGCCGGTCGCGGTCTCACGGTCCACCGTTGAGAACGGTGCCGCCACCACGAACGGAATTCCGGCGCGCTCACAGGCGAGCGCAAGAGCAACGGAGCCCACCTTGTTGGCGGTGTCCCCGTTGGCCACGATGCGGTCCGCGCCAATGATCGCCACGTCCACCATCCCGCGCAGGATGGTGGAGGAGGCGGCGCCGTCCGCCTGGATCACGTGCTCGATCCCGTCCTGGGTGAGCTCCCAACTCGTGAGGCGCGCCCCCTGCAGGAGGGGCCGCGTCTCATCGGCGTAGACGAGGCCGAGCTTCCCGCGCTCGTGCAGTTCGTGGATGATGCCGTAGGCCGTGCCCCACGCGGTGGTGGCGAGAGCCCCGGTGTTGCAGTGGGTGACCACGCGGACGGTCTCCTTGCCGGTGGCCTCGAGGATCCAGTCCGCACCCAGGCGCGAGAGTTCCCGGTTGGCGGCGCCGTCCTCCTCCACCACCTGGAGGGCGAGTTCGAGCACCCGGTCCACGCCCTCGGGCATCGCACCGCGAACCTCGTTGACCCCCCACATGAGGTTCACGGCGGTGGGGCGGGCATCCCGCACCCGGTCCACGTTGCGCTCGAGCTCCTCGGGGGACCAGCCCTCCCGCTCCCCCTGGTTCATGGCCACCACCACGCCCAGCGCGCCCGCAGCACCCAGAGCCGGGGCACCCCGCACGGCGAGTGACTGGATGGCGTCCACCAGTTCGGACACGGTTGTGATCTCGAGGTACGTCTCCGTCCCCGGAAGCAGCGTCTGGTCGATCAGACGAATGTGTGGAGTGGGCTTGCGCCGCCACTCGATTGCTACCACCATTAGTTGTCATCTCCCTCGAACAACGTTGTCCGACAACCCGTGGGTGTAACCGTAGGCACGCGGCTCATCGGTGTCAAGGGATAGAGTCGCTACGAGACCGAGTCGTTATCGCGGAGAGGGCGCCGCGGCCCCACCCGCCAAGGAGGAATCGATGTCGCCGGGAAAGCTGACGCTCGCTGGCCGCACGGCCCAGCACCTGCGCGCAGCGATCAGCGCTGGCGACTACTCGGCTGGCTCGCGCCTTCCCACCGAGTTCGAACTCGCCAAGACCCTCGGCGTCTCCCGCTCCACGGTGCGCGCGGCCATCCGCGAACTGGCGGTCCTCGGCCTCGTGCGAACCGCGCACGGAGTGGGCACGTTCGTGGTGGAACAGCCTGTGGTCAGCGCCGGCCTCGAGCAGCTCGACTCCATCACCGAGTCCATCCGCTCCACCGGCCGCGAGCCCGGAATGGACTACGCCAGCCGCGTGATCCGGCCGGTCCTGCCCGAGGAGGCCGCGAGAATGGCCGTTCCCGGGGACACCGAGGTCCTCGAGATGCGCCGCACCATCTACGCCGACCGCGAGGTCATGGCCTTCTCCTACGACCTCCTGCCCACGGAGCTCCTACCCGAGGGCTTCGAGATCGAGAGTATCGAGGGCTCCCTGTTCGCCACCATGATGACGCGGCTCGGGGTCACCCCGCACCACTCCACCGCCCAGGTGCACGCGGTCCACTCCGAGCACGTGGGCTGGGGTCCGGAGGCCAACGGGCATGATCTGTTCGTGCTGCTCAACCAGCTCCACTACGACTCGGCCGACCGCCTCCTCCTCTACTCGCGCACCTACTTCATCGAGGGCCGCTACGAGTTCACCATCCTCCGCGGACTCACCTAGTCGCTCTGGCCCCCACCAGAAAGCGGGCCGCAGTCACCCCCGAACGGCCCTTGACTCCCCGCACCCGCCAGCCTATGTTGTAGGACAACTGCGAGGTTAGGTGGTGACAACTATGCGTCCCTGGCCGGGCGACGACGACGTCGCACACGAGTCGGACACGGACCCACTGGTCAGCGAACTGGTCCTGGCCACCCGCCTGCTGGGTGAGGATCCCGATCTGGTCCTCCACGGCGGCGGCAACTCCTCGGTGAAGTCCACCGTCCAGGACATCACCGGCGCCACCCGCGAGGTCCTCCACATGAAGGCCTCGGGCACCCCGATGGACGCTGCAACCCCCGCCGCCTTCACCGCCCTGGACCTCGCCCGCCTCCGCGAGCTCCTTCCCCCCACCGTGCTCTCCGATGAGGTGTTCGAGCGCGAGGTCCGCGCCGCCCAACTCGATCCGGACGCCGCCGCCCCCTCCCTCGAGAGCCTCGTCCACGCGGCCCTCCCCCACACGGCGATCCTCCACTCGCACGCAGACATCGTCCTCGCCATCACGGACACCGCCGGCGGCGAGGACGCCATCGCTGACGCGCTCGGCCCCGAGGTCATCGTGCTCCCGTACGGCATGCCCGGCGAACAGCTCGCCGGGATCGTCCACGCCGCCTGGGCCGAACACGGCACCCCCGAGACCACCGGTCTCGTGGTCCCGCGCCACGGCCTCTTCACCGTGGGCGCCACTTCCCGCGAGGCCTTCGAGCGCCACGCCGCCCTCGTGGAGCGGGCCCACGCGTGGGTCACCTCCCGCGGCACCTCCCTTTCCCCCCTTTCTCCCGACGACGACGCCCCCCTCCCAGCGGACGCGCCCGGCGCGGGGGGCGAGGGTGGCGGCGGGAGCGTGCCGGACTCGGCCCCGTCTGCGAACGCCCACAGCACGGCGGACCTCCCGGAACTCGCCCGCCTCCGCCGCCTCGTCTCCGACGCCGCCGGCCGCGACATGC
>JAUNRP010000055.1:0-1288 GCA_030544165.1 bacterium | reverse complement strand
CCGGAACTCGCCCGCCTCCGCCGCCTCGTCTCCGACGCCGCCGGCCGCGACATGCTGCTGCGGACCCACGCGGATCCAGAGGCGCTCACGTTCGCTGCCAACCCCGAGCTCACGGCCGCCGCCGCGCGCGGCCCCATCACCCCGGACCACGCCACCCGCACCAAGGGCGCCCCCCTCGCCCTCACCCGCACGGCCACGGACCCCGGCGAGGGAGAGGACCAGGGAGGCTCCGCCGTCGGCGGGAATGGGAAAGACGAGGGCGAGGGGCAGGACTGGGTGAGCGCCGCCGTCGAGGGGTATGGGGAGGAGTATCGGGAGTATGTGGAGCGGCACCGGGCCCGGCGTGAACGCGGCCTGAGGGAGCTGGATCCGGCGCCGCGGGTGATCTACCACCCGGAGCGCGGGCTGATCGTGGCGGGTGCCTCCGCTGGCGAGCTGACCGTGAATGCGGACATCGCGCGGCACGCGATGCGGGTGATTGCGGCGGCTGAGTCGCTCGGGGGGTACGAGCCGGTGGACGAGGGCCACGTGTTCGATCTGGAGTACTGGAGCCTGCAGCAGGCCAAGATGACGCGCGGCCGCAGCGAGAGGCCACTGGACGGCCAGGTGGCCGTGGTGACGGGCGCCGCGTCCGGGATCGGCCGGGCGTGCGCGGAGGCGCTGCTCGGTGCGGGCTGCGCGGTGGTGGGCTGGGACCTGAACCCGGAGGTGGCCAGCACGTTCGATGACCCCGCGTGGCGGGGCGTCCAGGTGGACGTGACGGACGAGGCCGCCGTGGTCCGCGGGCTGCGGGTTGCGGTGGAGCACTTCGGCGGGCTGGACATCCTGGTGGTGGGGGCGGGGATCTTCCCCACCTCCAAGCCACTCGGGGAGATGGAGCTCGAGGTCTTCCGCCGCACGATGTCCGTGAACGTGGATTCGGTGGTGACACTCTACTCGCATGCGTGGCCGCTGCTGGAGCACTCGCGCCAGGGCGGGCGCGTGGTGGTGATCGCCTCCAAGAACGTGATCGCGCCGGGATCCGGGGCCGCCGCGTACTCGAGCTCCAAGGCGGCGCTCACCCAGCTCAGCCGCGTGGCCGCGCTCGAGTGGGCGCCCAAGGGGATCCGGGTGAACCTGATGCACCCGGACGCGGTGTTCGATACGGGGCTGTGGACGCCCGAGCTGCTGGAGGCCCGGGCGACGCACTACGGGCTGAGCGTGGCGGCGTACAAGCGGCGCAACCTGCTGAAGACGGAGGTCACCTCCGCCACCTGCGGGGCAATGGCGCTCGCCATGGTCACCGAAC
>JAUNRP010000054.1 GCA_030544165.1 bacterium | reverse complement strand
GCCGAACACCCATCCCAGCAAAGGGGAGGAACACACCGTTCCTCCCCTTTCCTGCGTTCTGCGCCGATTACCCCGAGGACACCGCACGGCGACCCGCCACGGCGACGGTGGAGGCTATCCGGGTATCGTTGACCAGGAGCAGGAACCGAGACGAAGGACGTCAATGAACAGGGAGTCCGGGCCGCGGCGCGGAGACTGGAACGAGGGACGCGGGCGCGGCCCCCGCCGCGAGGGAGACCCCCGTGGTGGCCCGCGTGGCCGGTTCGATCGCTCTCCCGGTGGGGACGGGCGCGGAGGGCAGCGGGGCGGACCCTGGCGGGACAGAGGCGAGGGCGGTTTCCCTGGTGGACGCGACGGTGGACGTCCAGATGACCGCCATCGGGGTCCGTGGAGTGAGGACGAGCGCCGGCAAGGTGGCTGGCGCGAGAACAACGATCGCCGCGGCCCCTCGCAAGGCGACGACCGCCGATGGAGCCGTGACGAGCGTGGTCCGGGCCGCGAGGAGCGTGGGCCGGCTCGTGATGAGCGTGGGCCCAGGCAGGGCGATCGCGGGCGCCCCTGGCAACCGCGCGAGGATGACCGCGGCCCCCGGCAGGGTGGTGGCCGCCGTTTCGATGACCGAGGGTATCCGCCCCGCGAGGGAGAGCGTAGTGAGAGCTTCGGGGATCGCCGGGATGGCTTCCGCGGCGGTGACCGGCGCGACGGATTCCGAGACCGCCGGGATGACGCTCCCCGTGGTGATCGCCGCGGGTGGCAGGATGACCGCCGCCCCGACGATCGGCGCGGACGCCCCGATGGACGCCAGGACGGGCACCGAAGGGAGGACAGGCGCAGGGATGATCGCCGGTCGAACGATCGCCCCTTTCAGGACCGGCGCCAGAACGATCGCCGTCCCTACCGCGAACGCGCCGATGCCGAGGTGGACGCGAAGCGCGCCGCTCGCGCGGCCGAGCCGCGCCTCGATCCGGAGATCCACCCGGGCATGCTCGATGGCCTCTCCCGGCGATCACTGCGCTCCCTCAACAAGGAGAACGCGGACATGGTGGCCCGCCACCTCGTCGCCTCTGGACTCGCCATCGACGACGACCCCGAACTCGCCTACCAGCACGCCCTCGCCGCGCAGCGGCGCGCGGGCCGGATCGACGTGGTGCGTGAGGCGGTGGCCACCACCGCCTATGTGACGGGCCGCTACACCGAGGCGCTGCGAGAAGCCCGCACGGTCCGCCGCCTCTCCGGGGACGATTCGCTCCGCGTGATCGAGGCGGACTCCGAGCGCGGGCTCGGGCGTCCGGAGAAGGCCCTGGCCATCATCAACGAGGTGGATCTCTCCGCGCAGCCGGCCGAGCTCCGTGCGGAGCTCGCCATCGTCGCCTCGGGAGCCCGGGCTGACATGGGCGATCACGAGGCGGGACTGCTCGCGGTCGAGGAGGCGCTGCGCATCATCCGCGCCAACGAACTGCGGGCGAGGCTGCTCTCCGTTCGCGCGGACCGGCTCGAGGAGCTCGGCCGTGACGAGGACGCCCAGCGCGCCCGCGAGGAATCGTCCAGCCTCGAACCAGAGGTGGAGGAGGAGGAGTCCGTGCTCTTCATCGACGACACCCTCGACCCCGAGCTCGATGCACAGCTCAATGCGGAACTGGCCCTCGCCGTGCAACTCGAGGAGGCCGACCCCGGCGCGCAGCATGAGAGTGCGATCGGGCACGAGGACGCGGCTGCGGACACAAGCGACACCGATCCCGCCGACGAGTCCCTGGCCGAGGACCAGCCGCAGGATGTAGACGAAACGGACGTGACCGTCGTCGCCGATGAGGACAGCGAGACGGAGGAGGAGAAGTGACCGGGCTCCTCGCTTCCGAGCAGCCGCTCGCCGCCGCCTACGACCTCGGACTCATGGACCTCGACGGCGTGATGTACGAGGGCGAGCGCTCCATCGTGAACGCCGCCACCGGGGCCGCACAGGCCCGCGAACTGGGCCTCCAGCTCATGTTCGTCACGAACAACTCCTCCCGCCCCGCGCCGGACGTGGCGCGCCACCTGACGGAACTCGGGATTCCGGCAACGCCGGAAGAGGTGTACTCCTCGGCCATGGCGGCGGTGGAGCTCGCGCTCCAGCGCCATGGGGAAGGCGCGAAGGTCCTCCTGATCGGCGGCGCAGGCCTGGAGGACGCGGTCGCGGCCAGTTCGCTCGTCCGCGTGGACTCTGCCGAGGACGCTCCCGTGGCCGTCATCCAGGGCCTGCGGAAGGACATCGGCTGGGCGGACCTCTCCGAGGCGAGCTTCGCGATCGGCCGCGGCGCCGACCACATCGCCACGAACCTCGACTCCACGCTGCCCGTGGAGCGCGGGCTGGCGATCGGCAACGGATCGCTCGTGGCGGCCGTCGTCCACGCCACGGGCGTCTCGCCCGTCTCCGCCGGCAAGCCGGAGGCCCTCATCTACCGCCTGGCCGCCGAACGCGTGCAGGGTGAGCGGCCGCTGGCCGTGGGGGACCGCCTCAACACGGACATCCGCGGATCCAACGCCTCGGGAATCCCGAGCCTCCACGTCCTCACCGGAGTCTCCAGCGCGCGCGAGGTCATCATGGCCGTCCCGGAGGAACGCCCCTCCTACCTCGGCATCGACCTCACGGACCTGAGCCTGCCCCACCCGCCCGTCACCCGGGACGGGGAGTGGGTCACCTGCCGCTCCGCCCGGGTCCGCATTGCCGACGACGCAGCCCACCTTGCGAGGGACGGCGGCACCTTCCAGCTCACCGAGCCCGCCACGATCACTCTGGATGAGTACCGGGCGCTGGCGGCGGCGGCGTGGGCCGAGCCGGGGATCGAGGTCCCCGAGGTGGTGGTGGAGCGATGAGCGAGAGCCACGAGGAGCCGGCAACCCCCGCGAGCGTGCGCGCCACCCAGGAGCCACTGGAGGGGATCCACGAGCTGCCGGTTGCCGAGCAGATCCGCCGGTACCGCGCGATCCACGACGAGCTCGCCCAGCGCCTGGCCGCCGAGGCGGAGTAGGTGGCGCGCCGCGTCCGCCTCGATGCGGAGCTGGTGCGCCGCGGCCTCGCCCGGAGCCGCGGGGAGGCGAGCGACATCATCTCCGCTGGCCGCGTGACGGTGGATGGGCAGAAGGCGGACAAGCCGAGCCGGCAGGTGGACCCCGCGCAGGCGGTCGAGGTGGCCGCGGCCCCGGACGGCGGCGAGGAGAACTGGGCGTCCCGCGGTGCCCACAAGCTGCTGGGCGCGCTCGAGATCCTGGGCGAACGAGCCCCCGCGATCGAGGGCGCGCGAGCGCTGGACGCCGGGGCCTCCACGGGGGGATTCACGGACGTGCTGCTGCGGCGGAGGGCGAGCTCCGTCGTCGCCGTGGACGTGGGATACGGGCAACTCGCGTGGCGCCTGCAGCAGGATCCCCGGGTGGAGGTGCGTGATCGGACCAACGTGCGCACCCTCCAGCCCGAAGACGTGGCTCCTGCGCCGAACCTCGTGGTGGGGGACCTCTCCTTCATCTCCCTCACACTCGTGCTGCCGGCCCTGCGGCGTTGCGCGGCACCGGATGCGGACTTCCTCCTCATGGTGAAGCCGCAGTTCGAGGTGGGGAAGGAACGGCTCGGCAGCGGCGGGGTGGTGCGCGATCCGCGCCTCCACCTGGAGTCCGTCCAGGGGGTCATCGACGCCGCGAAGGCGGTGGGGCTGGACTGCTGGGCGGTGGCCGCGAGCCCCCTGCCGGGACCGGCGGGAAACGTGGAGTACTTCGTGGCACTGCGCGCGGGCCACCCCGAGCCGCTGGGGGATGAGACGGCGGCGATCGCCGAGGCCATCCATAATGGACCTGCCGGACCATTCGAACTGGAGGACCAATGACGCGCAGGATCGCCATCGTCCGGCACGGACGCGCGGGCGCACCGGAGCAGGCGCGCCGCGCCCACTCGATCATCGAGCGCGAGGGCGGCGTGCCCCTGGCCGAGGAGGAGGCGCACGAGGCGGACGCCGTGTTGGTCCTCGGTGGCGACGGGACCATCCTGCGGGCCGCCGAGCTGGTGCGCGGGCGCAGGGTGCCCATCCTGGGCGTGAACTTCGGCCACGTGGGGTTCCTGGCCGAGGCCGAGCCGGACTCCCTGGACGATGCGGTCACCCGGCTGGTCCGCGGCGAGTTCGCGATCGACGAGCGCCTCACCATCGAGGTGGACGTCTGCACGTCCGAGGGGGAGCGCTACCACGGGTGGGCACTCAACGAAGCCGCCCTCATCAAGATCGACCGCGCCCGCATGCTCGAGGTGGCGTTCGGCGTGGACGGCCGCGCGGTCTCCAGCTACGGGTGCGACGGGCTCGTGCTCGCCACGCCCACCGGCTCCACCGCCTACGCCTTCTCCGGTGGCGGGCCCATCGTCTGGCCCACGGTGGAGGCCCTGCTCGTGGTGCCGATCGCCGCGCACGCGCTCTTCGCCCGGCCGCTCGTGGCCGCCCCGAGCTCCGAGCTCACCGTCCACCTGGCCACCCACAGCGGTTCGGACGGCGAGGTGTTCTGCGATGGGCGCCGCACCATCCCCGCCCCCGCCGGCTCCGTGCTCACCGTGCGCCGCAGCGCCGAGCCCGTGCTGCTCGCCCGCCTCGAGGACACACCGTTCTCGGGACGCCTCGTGGCCAAGTTCGACCTCCCGGTGGTGGGCTGGCGCGGCACCGCCGCCGAACGCCGCCGCGCCACGGAGGGGTAGTGCTCGAGGAGCTGTGGATCCGCGGCATCGGGGTGATCGAGGAGTCCCGCGTCCTCTTCCACCCCGGCTTCACCGTGATCACCGGGGAGACCGGCGCGGGCAAGACCATGGTCCTCACGGGCCTCGGCCTCCTGCTCGGCCAGAAGGCCGATTCGTCTCTGGTGCGGAGGGGCCACACGTCCGCGCAGGTGGAGGCGGTCCTCACGGGCGATGAGGAGGCTCTCGCCGCCATCGCCGCCGATGCCGGGGGAGGTCTTGACGAGGGCGCACTCCTCCTCGGACGCTCCGTCCCCGCCGAGGGCCGTGCCCGCGCCACCCTCGCCGGCCGCTCCGTCCCGACGGCGCAGCTCGCCGGGGTCCTCGGCGCCCACCTCACCGTCCATGGGCAGTCCGACCAACTGCGCCTCCGCTCCGCCGCCGAGCAGCGTCAGGCCCTCGACGACGTGGCGCACCTTGGCACGCACCTCACCGACTACCGCGCGGCGTACGAGGCGTGGCGTCAGGCCGCAGCCGACCTCGAGGACTGGGAGTCCGCGTCCGCCCGCCACTCGGAGGAGCGCCGCGTGCTCACCGTGGGGCTCGAGGCGATCGACGCCGTGGGCCCCGAACCCGGAGAGGACGATCAGCTCCGCGCCGCCGCGAACCGGCTGACCAACGTGGAGGACTTGCGCCTCGCCGTCCAGCAGGCCCTGGGCGAGCTCGGCGACGAGGAGGGTGGCGCGGCCGCCTCCCTCCACCGGGCCAGGAGGGCCCTGGAGGGAGTGAGTGAGAACGGGCCGGAGTTCGGGGAGTGGGCCAGCGCCCTGGAGGAGGCCGGTGCAGCGATCTCCCACGTGCTCGGCGAACTCGGCGTGTACGTGGAGGACCTGGACGCGGATCCCGCACAGCTCGAGCGGATCCACGAGCGCAGGGCAGCACTCACCTCCCTCATGCGCACGTGGGGACCGCACCTGGAGGATGTGATCGCGTGGGCGGAGCGCGCGAGGGAGCGCCTCGCGGAGCTGGACCAGATGCCCCAGGACCGCGGTGCGGTGGCGGAGCGCGTCTCCGCGGCGCGGGCGGAGGCCGTGCGGCTGGCCGCCCAGATCAGTGACCTCCGCAGCGCGGCTGCCGAGAATCTGGTGGAGGCGGTGAACGAGGAGCTGGCCGGGCTCGCGATGCCCGGTGCACGCTTCGGTGTCAGCCTCACCCCGGCGGAGCTGGGACCCCACGGGGCGGACGAGGTGGCCATGACCCTGGCACCCCACCCCGGGGCGGCCCCGCTCCCGGTGGCCCGTTCGGCCTCCGGAGGGGAGCTCTCCCGCATCATGCTGGCGCTCGAGGTGTGCCTGGCGCCCGCCGAGCCCCAGCACCTCACGATGGTGTTCGACGAGGTGGACGCGGGCGTGGGCGGCGCTGCCGCCGTGGAGATCGGCGCCCGCCTCGCGCGCCTCGCCGCCACCCACCAGGTGGTGGTGGTCACCCACCTGGCGCAGGTGGCCGCGTTCGCCGATCACCACCTGGTGGTGGCCAAGACCGTCTCCGATTCGGACGCCGTCACCCGGGTCACCGCGGTGGAGGGAGCGGAGAGGGAGGCGGAGCTCGCCCGCATGCTCGGGGGAGACGATTCGGATGTGGCGCGAACGCATGCCGTTGAGCTGCTCGGGCGCGCCGCCATGCGACGATGACCGGGTGAGTCCGAAGCCTGTCCGCGCGCCCGAGAAGATCGAGGGCCCGGTGCGGGTGGACCGTGACATTCGCGCGCTGGCTCGACGGCTCGAGCCCGGCGATATCGCCGTGATCGATCTGGCGGACATCGATCGGGAGAGCGCCGAACTCCTGATCGCCCGGAAGCCCGCGGCGGTTCTCGATGCCGCCACGGCCGCCACCGGCCGCCTCCCGGCGCTCGGCTCCACCGCCCTCCTGGAGGCGGGGATCGCGCTGGTGGACGGCTTCGGCACGGACATCCTCGAGCTCCGCGAGGGCACTCGGGTCCATGTGGACGGCGGTGTGGCACGGGTGGACGATGCGGAGTTCGCCGAAGGCCGCCCGGTGACGCGCGAGCACCTCGAGGCGGCCTCCACCCAGGCCCGCGAGGGCGCACCCTTCCAACTCGATGCCGTCTCGGCTGCCACCTCCGAACTCCTCACCCGCGAACATGCGCTGGTTCTGGATGGTGAGGGGCTCCCCGCACTGGAGAAGCTGGCCGGTCGGCCCGCGCTCGTGATCGCCGAGCGGGCCACCACGCCGGAGGCGCTCACCCGCCTGCGCCCCTGGATTCGTGAGGCCCGTCCGGTGATCGTGGCCGTGGAGGCGGGCGCAGATGCTGCCCGGGCCGCGGGCCTCACCCCCGACGTCATCATCGGCCCACTCGAGAGCGTCTCCGGGGAGGCCCTCGCCTCCGGGGCACAGCTCGTGCTCCACCTCACCCAGGACGGGCGCAGTGCGGGCCGAACCCGCGCCGAGGAGCTCGGAACCGAGCACTCCACGGTGGTCAGCTCCCTCCCTTCGGTACCGCTCGCCCTCCTGCTGGCCGGCCACGGCGTGGCCAGCGTGGTGGTGGCCGCGGGCACCGACGAGAGCTTGGAGGAGGTGGTGGACGGGGGGAGGAACTCCGCCGCCGCCCTCGGGCTGGCGCGGCTCGCCCTCGGGGACCGGTTGGTCTCCGCGAGTGCGGTCCCGCGCCTCACCCGCCCCCGCATCCGGGCCTGGCAGCTTGCACTTCTCGTGCTCGCGGCCCTCCTCGCGCTCGCCGTGGCCCTCCTGACAACCCCGGTGGGCCAGGCGGCGCTGGGCACCGGACCCGACTGGCTGAAGAACCTCTTCGGCGCCCTTCCGAAGGAGGAGCTGTGGTCGATTTCCGCTACCACCTCGTATCTCTGATCGCCGTATTCCTGGCCCTCGCGCTCGGAATCACACTGGGCGCTGGCGTGCTCCAGACCGGCATCGGCAATTCGCTCTCCGGCGATCTCGAGACGGTCCGCACGGAGCGCGATGACGCCCTCGCCCAGGTCCAGGACCTCGAGCGCGAGGTCTCCGTGCGAGACGCCGCCGTGACGGTACTCGGCACCGACGCAGCCGACGGGGTGCTCGCAGGCCGCACGATCGCCGTCGTGGTGATGCCGGGAGCAGAGGAAGCAGACGTGACGGCCGCACGCGAGGCGGCCACGGCGGCGGGGGCGGCCACCACCACGGCGTGGTTCACGGACACGTGGATGGGTGTTGACCAGTCCTACCTGCAGAGCTACTCCGGGCAGCTCGGCGGGTACGTGGAGGCCGGGAGTGAGACGCGGCCCGAGGGCGTGGTGGCCGCCGCCCTTGCCACGGCCCTCGCGGGGACGGGGGACGCGGCGGTGCTGCGGGAGCTGCTGAGTGCGGATGAGGTCGATTTCGTCACCTTCGACGGCGAGGGGGACGTACCAGCGGAGGCGATCGTCGTCGTCGGGCCGAGGACGCAGACCGAGTTGCCGGAAGGTGCGGCGCCGCGGGAGGGGGCGAGCATGGTGGCCGGGTTTGCCGGGGTGCTGCCCACGGTGACGCTGGGGGCGGCCACGGCGGAGCGGGACGGGCTCGTGGACCAGGTGCGGGCTGCGGATGTGGCCACGTCCACGGTCGATTCGGTGGGGGAGGCGCCTGCCACGGTGGCCGTGCCCCTCGCCCTGGCGGCAGAGCTGGCGGGGACGAGCGCGCACTACGGGAGCGAGTCCGGAGCGAACGCGCCGATTCCCACGGTTCCCTAAACCGGGGGTCATGCGTTTACAATCGAATTCCGTGGTGCCACATCGCTCCCCGGAGCCAACCCAGATCCCTCGTCACATCTTCGTCACGGGAGGGGTGGTCTCCTCGCTCGGGAAGGGGCTCACGGCCTCCTCACTCGGACACCTCCTGCGAGCGCGTGGGCTCTCCGTGAAGATGCAGAAGCTCGATCCGTACATCAACGTGGATCCGGGCACCATGAACCCGTTCCAGCACGGCGAGGTGTTCGTGACCGCGGATGGCACGGAGGCCGATCTGGATATCGGCCACTACGAGCGCTTCCTCGATATCGAGCTCTCGGGCGCCGCCAACGCCACCACCGGGCAGGTGTACTCGCGGGTGATCGCGCGGGAGCGGCGGGGGGAGTACCTGGGGGACACAGTGCAGGTGATTCCGCACATCGTGGATGAGATCAAGGCGCGGATGCGCGCGCAGGCCACCCCGGAGGAGGGGGAGGCGCCGGACATCATCATCACGGAGATCGGGGGGACAGTGGGGGACATCGAATCGCTCCCGTTCCTGGAGGCGGCGCGGCAGGTGCGCCAGGACCTCGGGCGGGAGAACGTGTTCTTCCTGCACGTCTCGCTGGTTCCGTTCATCCCCACCTCCGGGGAGCTGAAGACCAAGCCCACCCAGCACTCGGTGGCGGAGCTGCGGGGGCTCGGCATCCAGCCGGACGCGATCGTGTGCCGGACGGACCGCGAGCTGCCCGAGGGCGTCAAGCGCAAGATCGCCATGATGTGCGATGTGGACCTGGAGGCCGTGGTGACCTGCCAGGACGCGCCCTCGATCTACGAGATCCCGCGGGTGCTGCACGGTGAGGGATTGGATGCGTATGTTGTTCGGCGCCTTGGGGTCCCGTTCCGGGACGTGGACTGGAGCGACTGGGACCGGGTGCTCACGCAGGTGCGGGAGCCCAAGCACGCGGTGGAGATCGCGGTGGTGGGCAAGTACGTGGACCTGCCGGACGCCTACCTGTCCGTGATCGAGGCGCTGAAGGCCGGCGGTTTTGCGCACTCGGCCAAGGTGGAGATCCGGTGGGTGCCTTCGGACGAGTGCGATTCGGCTGCTGGCGCGGAGGCGGCCCTGGGCGGCGTGGATGGCGTGCTGGTGCCGGGCGGGTTCGGCGTGCGCGGCGTGGAGGGCAAGCTGGGGGCCCTGCGCTGGGCGCGTGAGGGACGGGTTCCCACGCTGGGGATCTGCCTGGGCCTGCAGTGCATGGTGATCGAGTACGCCCGCAACGTGCTCGGGATCCAGGAGGCGAACTCCTCCGAGTTCGATCCGGACACTACCGAGCCCGTGGTGGCCACCATGGAGGAGCAGCGGGAGTTCGTGGAGGGCGAGGGGGACCTGGGCGGCACGATGCGGCTCGGGGACTACCCGGCTGTGCTGGTGGAGGGGTCCGTGGTGGCGGAGGCGTACGGTTCTGGCGTGGCCACCGAGCGGCATCGTCACCGCTACGAGGTGGGCAACGCCTACCGGCAGCGCCTCGAGGAGGCCGGGTTGCACGCCTCCGGTGTCTCTCCCGACCGGGAGCTGGTGGAGTATGTGGAGCTCTCCCGGGAGGCGCATCCGTTCTATGTGGGGACGCAGGCCCACCCCGAGTTCAGGAGCCGCCCGGCGCGGCCGCACCCGCTCTTTGCCGGCCTGATCGGGGCGGCGCTCGAGGCACGGAAGGTGGAGGCATGAGCTACTCGGATGCGCGGGCGCACCGGCCCGTGGTGGAATCTCGCGAGGTGTGGGCGGGGCGGATCTTCTCCGTGGCCTCGGACGAGGTACAGCTTTCCGGCGGCACCGTCACGCGGGAGTGGATCGACCACCCGGGTGCGGTGGCGATCGTTGCCCTCGACGACGACGACCGCGTGGCCCTGATCCGTCAGTACCGTCACCCCGTGCGCGGGGAGCTCTGGGAGATCCCCGCCGGGCTGTTGGATGTGGAGGGGGAGGACTACCTCGAGGCCGCCAAGCGCGAGCTGGCGGAGGAGACGGACCTGGTGGCATCGGAGTGGTCCGTGTTGGTGGACTACTTCTGCACGCCGGGCGCCTCGAACGAGTCGCTGCGGATCTTCCTGGCGCGGGGGATCAGCGATGCTCCCGAGGTTCATGAGCGCGAGGACGAGGAGGCCGAGAT
>JAUNRP010000053.1:6420-10588 GCA_030544165.1 bacterium | reverse complement strand
CCCCCGCCCGCCCTCCGGCCGCCCACGGGCGGCCCCGCCAAATGGAGCGCACCGTCCCGTTCGTGGTGGAATGGGACCGCCGCCTGAACGAGAGGTCACCAATGCCACGAGAGCTGCTCCGGGGAGTCCCCGCCGCCGCTGGGCGGGCGGTGGGCCCGGCAGCCCACGTGGTGCGCGAACTCACCGAGCCGTCCTCACCCCCGCGCACTGCGGGTGACGGCTCCCCCGATCTCGAGGCGGAGTGCTCCGCCCTCTGCCATGCGGCCAAGGCCGTGCGCCACCGCCTCGAGGAGCGTGCGGCCAACGCGAAGGGTGTGGCCCGATCGGTCCTCGAGATGTCCGCCGTCATGGCGGAGGACCCCACACTGCTGCGGGAGTCCCAGGCCCTCGTCCGCGAGCAGGGGCTGGGCGCCGCGGCCGCCGTCTGGCGGGCTGGCCGTGAACTCGCCCTCCGCCTCGAGGCTGTGGGCGGCCCGACGGCGGAGCGTGCGGCTGACGTCCTCGACGTCCGTGACCGCGTGGTCGCCGATCTCCTGGGCCAGCCGGTGCCGGGAATCCCCGAGCTGGACCATCCCTACGTCCTCGTTGCCGATGACCTGGCGCCGTCCGACACCGCGATCCTGGACCCCGCGATGGTCCTGGCGATCGTGACCGCACAGGGCGGGCCCACCTCCCACACGGCGATCCTCGCCCGGGAGCTGGGAATCCCCGCCGTGGTGTCCGCCGAGGGGTGCCTGGCGATCCCGGAGGGCTCCCGGATCGGGGTGGATGGCTCCGGAGGCAGGGTGTGGCTGGCCGTGGAGGACGAGGAGGAGTTCCTCTCCCACCGACCTCCCGCGTTCGAGTACCGGGGGCCCGGCGCCACCGCGGACGGGTTCCGGGTGGACCTCATGGCCAACGTGGGAGACGGCGAGGGTGCGCGGCTGGCCGCCCAGGTGGGCGCCGACGGGATCGGCCTGCTGCGCACCGAGTACTGCTTCCCCCCCACCATGAACCCGCCCTCCATCGAGGAGCAGGCCGCCAAGTACGGAGAGGTGTTCGCGGCGTTCCCCGGGCGGCGCGTGGTGGTGCGCACCCTGGACGCGGGAGCGGACAAGCCGCTGCCCTACCTCACCCACCTCAACGAGCCGAATCCCGCCCTGGGGGTCCGGGGGATCCGCGCCATGGAGGGCCACCCGGAGGTCCTCGAGCAACAGCTCGAGGCCATCCGCCTCGCCGCCGAGGCGAACGAAGCCGAGGTGTGGGTGATGGCGCCCATGGTGGCCACCGCGGACGAGGCGGAGGACTTCGTGGCCGGGGTCCACGCAGCGGGCCTCCCCACCGCGGGCGTGATGATCGAGATCCCGGCGGCGGCGGTGCGCGCCAGCCACCTGCTGGCGCGGGCGGACTTCGCCTCGGTGGGAACGAACGACCTCGCCCAGTACGCCATGGCCGCGGACCGCACGCTCGGTGAGCTGGCACAGCTCACCGACACGTGGGATCCCGCCGTGCTCTCCCTCATCCGGATGGCGGCCCAGGGTGGCGAGCAGCAGGGACGGCCGGTGGGTGTGTGCGGGGAGGCCGCGGCCGATCCGGCCCTCGGAGCGGTCCTGGTGGGACTCGGAATCAGCTCTCTGTCCACCTCCCCCCGGATGCTCCCCGCCGTGGCGGCAGTTCTCAGCCGCACCACCCGCGCAGAGTGTGTCCGCCTCGCCGAGACCGCGCTCTCCCAGGACTCTGCCGCCGCCGCCCGTGATGCCGTCCGCGCCGAACTCCCCGTGCTCGAGGAACTCGGCCTGTGAGCGCGAGCGCACCCTCCCCGGCCGAGGTGTTCGAGCTGTTCGGGGGCGAGGAGACCTTCCTCCGCCTCGTCTCCGGGTTCTACTCCCGGGTCCGCGAGGACGAGGTGCTCGCGCCCATGTACCCGCCGGAGGACTGGGAGGGATCCGAGTGGCGGCTCGCCCACTTCCTCATCCAGTACTGGGGTGGGCCCACCACCTACTCCGAGCAACGTGGCCATCCCATGCTCCGACGGCGGCACCTCCCCTTCCGCGTGGACGCGGACGCCCGCGAGCGGTGGCTCATTCACATGCGCGCCTCCCTGGACGAACTCGCCCTCGATCCGGCCCTCGAGGGTGCCCTGTGGGACTACCTGCGACGCGCGGCGTTCGCCATGCAGAACGTGGAGGATCCGGCGTGAGCGGGGGGCGCGGTGCCGGTTCCGAGCCGGAGCCCGCGGGCTCTCGCGCGCCCGAGCCTCCGCAGTACCTCCAACTCCCCCAGGCGGACCTCCGGCCACTCTCCCAGGTGCTCGCGGTCCTCGACCCCGAGGAGGTGGGTGAGGGCCGGTTTGTGGCCTCCTCGCTCCCGGGGCCCTCCAACCGGGTGTACGGCGGGCAGGTGATGGCGCAGTGCCTCGTGGCCGCCTCACGAACCCTTCCCTCAGGCGCCGAGCGCCCGCCCCACTCGCTCCACGGCTACTTCCTGCGCATGGGCCGCCTGGGCGTGCCGATCGAGCTCGAGGTGGAGAACCTGCACGATGGCGGGTCCTTCTCCACCCGGCGCGTCCTCGCCACCCAGGAGGGCCGGGCGATCATGACGTTCATGGCCTCCTTCCAGGAGACCCAGGCGGGGGTGGAGTTCCAGGAGAGTGCGCCCCCGGCTCCGGACCCGGAGTCCCTTCCCTCCAACGCGGACCTGGTGGCCCACATCCAGCACCCCGCAGCGTGGATGGTGCTCCACGCCGGCGCCTTCGACCTGCGCCACGTGGAGGGCCAGATCTACTTCCCCATGGGGCAGGAGCGTGCCAACACCCAGATGGTGTGGATGCGGGCCCGCAAGTCCCTGCCGGACCGCACCAGCCAGTTGGTCCACCGCGCGCTCCTGGCCTATGCGTGCGACCAGGTGATGCTGGAGCCGGCCCTGCGGGCCAACGGCCTGCTGTGGACCACCCGGGACATCTCGATCGCGAGCCTGGACCACGCGATGTGGTTCCACCGGCCGGTGGACGTGCGGGACTGGCTGCTCTACGTGCAGGATTCCCCCTCCACCCAGGGCGGACGGGGGCTGGGAGCGGCGCGGGTGTTCGACCGCTCCGGGCAGCTCGTGGCCACGATCGCCCAGGAGGGCATGATCCGGGTGCCAGAGCCGCCGGATCGGGCGTAAGACCCAACACGAGTCAGGCGATTGGGGCCACGATCACGGGATACTCGGCGATGTACAGTTCTGGCCCCTCGAGGTAGGGCACCATCCGCAATGAGACGCGTACCCCCACCGTAAGCTCGCTAGCACGGAGCCCTTCCCCCAGGTGCGAGAAATGGACGAAACAGCCCCCGGGAGCCGTCGCCACATCCACGGCTCCCCACCCCTCCTCCGGGTGCCACTCACGGACTAGGCCAACGCACGGTCCGGTCTCGGCAAGCGGTGCATCTTCGTCAACTCGAGGATCGATCATGAAGCGCTTTTCAAACTCCCCCACAAGGAGGTGAGCGAGTTCGAGTTCCCGGTATGCCAAGTCCTCCGGAACAGCCACTTCGGCTGAATCCGTGTCGATCGTCGCGGGAAGCCCGAAGGAGACCAGGAGACGATAGAGCCGTCGCCCGAATTCACGCGGACCGAGCCCTCGCACGGGAACGTTGTTCACATCCATTTCCTCCAAATTTTGTACACCACTCACGGCAAACCGGTCCAGCCGGTAGAGAAGGCAGTTACGAGGGATCCCCATCACTGCCCCGATACAGGCCTGCTTATAGGCAGCTTGGTCGCGGTGGATGATCAGTAGACGACCATGAACGGGCAGGCGGGCATCACTGTGAGACGTGAGAACTTCCGGTTCGGAGCGGGCCTTCGAGAAGCCACATTCCACGGGAGGATCTCCGCCAATCAACCCACCCCACCGCTGCCAACTTCCCGGCCGGGTACATCTAGCGGCGACCATGACACCAACGAGTCGACCTAAACTTAGCGCCTCCGGCGGATCTCCACCGGCTCATCGTGGAGCTCCGCGAGGGCCCCGCGCTCGTCCTCGCGGAGCCTGCGGGGCTTCCCCGTCTCGAGATCCACCATCACCACGGTGGTGGCGGCGCGCGCCGCGATCCCACCGTTCAGGTTGGGGATCTCGTAGTTCACCTCGATCGAGGAGCCGCCCACATGGCTGACCCACACCTGGATCGGGAGTGGGCCGGAGGGG
>JAUNRP010000053.1:0-6320 GCA_030544165.1 bacterium | reverse complement strand
CGAGGAGCCGCCCACATGGCTGACCCACACCTGGATCGGGAGTGGGCCGGAGGGGTAGCCGAGCGGGGTGATGTACTCGACCTCCTGGTGGACCACGAACGTGGCCGTGTCCCGCTCCGCGGTGGACGACATCGCCTCGGGTGAGCCCTCGCCCGCAGCCTCCCCGCCCTGCCGGGCGCCATGCCAGAAGAGCGCGATCCGCGCCTCCTCCAGCAACTGCATCATCGCCACATTGTTGACGTGCCGGTAGGCGTCGAGGTCCGCCCACCGGACCGTCACCGGGACGGTGGCGCGCGCCATCAGTCCCTCGTGAGGCGGCGGTGGGTGACGCGGTGGGGGCGTGCGGCCTCCACCCCGAGCCTGCTCACCTTGTTGGCCTCATAGCCCTCGAAGTTGCCCTCGAACCAGTACCACCGGTCCGGCTCCTCCTCGGTGCCCTCGTAGGCGAGGATGTGGGTGGCCACCCGGTCCAGGAACCAGCGATCGTGGGTGATCACAACGGCGCAGCCGGGGAAGTTCTCCAGCGCGTTCTCGAGGCTGGAGAGGGTCTCCACATCGAGGTCGTTGGTGGGCTCGTCCAGCAGCAGCACGTTGCCGCCCTGCTTGAGAGTGAGGGCCAGGTTCAGCCGGTTGCGCTCTCCACCGGAGAGGACGCCCGCAGGCTTCTGCTGGTCCGGTCCCTTGAATCCGAACGCCGAGACGTAGGCCCGGGAGGGCATCTCCACGTTCCCCACCTGGATGTAGTCGCGGCCGTCCGAGACCACCTCCCACAGGGTCTTCTTGGGATCGAGGCCGGCGCGGTTCTGGTCCACGTACGAGAGCTTGACCGTCTCGCCGATCTTGAGCTCGCCGGAATCCAGCGGCTCGAGGCCCACGATCGTCTTGAAGAGGGTGGTCTTCCCCACGCCGTTGGGGCCGATGATGCCCACGATGCCGTTGCGGGGCAGCGAGAAGCTCAGGTCCTTGATGAGGGAGCGGTCACCGAATCCCTTGGAGATGTTCTTCGCCTCCAACACCACGGATCCGAGGCGCGGCCCCGGCGGGATCTGGATCTCCTCGAAGTCGAGCTTGCGCGTGCGCTCGGCCTCCGCCGCCATCTCCTCGTAACGGGCGAGGCGGGACTTCGACTTGGCCTGGCGACCCTTGGCGTTCTGCCGCACCCACTCGAGCTCGGACTTGAGCCGCTTCTGCAGCTTGGCGTCCTTCTTGCCCTGGATCTCGAGGCGTTCGGACTTCTTCTCGAGGTAGGTGGTGTAGTTGCCCTCGTAGGGGTAGAGGCGCCCACGGTCCACCTCCGCGATCCACCCGGCCACGTTCTCCAGGAAGTAGCGGTCGTGGGTCACGGCGATGACGGCACCCGGGTAGGCCTTCAGGTGCTGCTCGAGCCAGGCCACCGACTCGGCGTCGAGGTGGTTGGTGGGCTCGTCGAGCAGGAGGAGGTCCGGGGCCTCGAGGAGGAGCTTGCACAGGGCCACGCGGCGGCGCTCACCACCGGAGAGCACGGACACGTCCGCATCCCCGGGCGGGAGCTGGAGGGCGTCCATGGCCTGCTCGAGCTGGGATTCGAGGTCCCACGCGTTCAGGGCATCGATCTCGTCCTGGAGCTTGCCCATCTCCTCGATGAGCTTGTCGTAGTCCGCATCCGGCTCGCCCATCTCCATGCCGATCTCGTTGAACCGCTCCACCTTGGCGAGCGTTCCTGCAACGGCCTCCTGGACGTTCCCGAGGACGTCCTTCTCCTCGTTCAGCGGCGGCTCCTGGAGCAGGATGCCCACCGTGTACCCGGGGGTGAGGCGCGCCTCGCCGTTCGAGGGCTGGTCGAGGCCCGCCATGATCTTCAGGATCGTGGACTTACCGGCGCCGTTGGGCCCCAGCATGCCGATCTTGGCGCCGGGGAGGAACGCCATCGTGACGTCGTCGAGGATGACCTTGTCACCGACCGCCTTGCGGGCGCGGACCATCGAGTAGATGTACTCGGCCACAACTCTCCTATGGGAATGGGGGTGTGTAGGAGGCGAGAATTCGCCTCCACCACTATGCCACAGCGAGTGTTGCGGGTCCGCGCCCGCCCGGGGTGCCGGCGGGACCTACGGAGCTGGATCCCGCGGCCCGGGCGCCGCCCGCCAACGTCAGAAGGGCGCGTCGGCCGCCTTCGCTCCCACGAGTTCGGACGCCCGGCCGTCCGGCTCCTCACCAGGGTGGTCCCACCCCGTCTCCATCTCTCCCGCCCCGGCCTCGGACTCCTGGACCTGGAGTCCCGAGACGTCTGCCACCACGGGCCTGCTCGAGTCCACCGCTTCGGCCAGCGCCGAGTTGCGCACGTACTTGGTGAAGGTGGCGGTCCCGCTGGTGAGTGCCACCGCCACGCAGTCGGCGCGGATCACCTGGGCGGACCTCTGCTCCCCGTCCTTGTCCGTCCACGTCTCGGTGTGGAGTTCGCCACGGACGAGCACCGGAGTGCCCTTCCGGACGGACTCCTTCACGTTGCGCGCGTGCGCTCCGAACGTCTTGACGGTGAACCACTGCGGATCTCCGTAGACGGTCTCGTTCTGCTCCGCCACGTACCGGGAGGCGGCAACGGCCACGGTGAAGCGGACCACCACCCCTCCGTTCGGCCCCTCGTGGAGCTGAGGGTCTCCTCCCGCGTTGCCGCGGATCGTTACCTGGATTTCGTTGGCCATGGGACTCCTTCGCATCTCTCGGACCTGATTGGGCCGATTCACACGATGGCGCGATGAGCAACGGGACGGGAGGTGCGGCACCGCTCCTGTGGAGGGGCCCGCCCCACGGGCACCTGTGGAGAACTACGAACTCATGGAGGCGAGCGCCTCACGCAGCGAGCGATGCCGCTCGAGCACCTCGCCGGTGGGTTCCACGAGCATCCGGTCCACGGCCTCGCGAACGCCCTCGCGCGCAGACTCCGAGTACCCGCGTGCCACCCGGTCCGCCTCCTCGGCCCGCACGGAGAGCGACCTCCACGCCAGGGCTCCCGCGAGCGCCACGAACGCAACGGCACCCAGCACGTAGGCCACCCAGGGCCATGCCGCGATCGCCCCCACCGCGAGCACAACCACCGCCAGGGCGAACGCTATACCCGCACCGATGAGCAACTGGTCCGCCCGGCGCACCCGTGCCTCCGGCAGGGGCACGGACTCCACGGCCTCCCCCACCGCATGTGTCAGCGACTCCACGCTCGGGAGCTTCCTCTCCACCTCGCGGGCCCACACCTTGGGCAGCCCGTGCGTGGCGTGGCCCGCCCATCCCGATCCGATGGCCGCCACCGCCGGGCGCGCCGGCGGGGACGCATTCGCCACGGGCGCCCCGGAGATCCGGGAGAGCGATCGCTCGATGGATTCGGCCACGGCATCGGTGCCACTCGCACGCACCAGGGCGTCCACCGTTGGCTCGATCGCCTCCTCGGACAGGTCCGCCTCTCCGTCAGCGAACCGGCGGGAGAGCCAGTTCGCCACCCCCGCCACCTGGGCCCTGGCCGTCGCGTCCGCGCGCGACCCCTCCGCCACCACCTCGGCGATCGCCGTGCGCACCTCCTCCACGCCCGCCCCCGAGGCCACCGAGGATGAGAGGACCGGGACCTCCCCGAGCCCGCCCTCACCCAGGATGCGGTGCACATCCGCCAGCACCCGCCCGAGGCCATCCTCGGTGAGGGAATCGGCGTGGTTGACCACCACGATCATGGAATCGGCGCGCGCTGCCAGCGGCCCCAGGTACCTCTCGTGCAGCACGTGGTCCGCGTACTTCTGCGGGTCCACCATCCACACCAGGAGGTCCACCAGTGGCACCAGCCGGTCCACCACCCCGGCGTGGCCCTCGGCGATCGAGTCCTGATCTGGAAGGTCGAGGAGCACGAGACCTTCGAGGTGCTCCTCCCTCGCGTGCGCGAGGAGCGTATCCCGCGTGATCCTCTCGCTCTCCGCGATTCCCAGGTGGTCGAGCAGCCCGCGGGGCGCCTCGCCCCAGGTGCAGGCCGTGGGGCGCCGGGTGGTGGGCCGCAGGACGCCCACGTCCGCGTGCTCACCGCCGGTGAGGGCGTTGAACATGGAGGACTTCCCCGAGCCCGTTCCCCCCACGAGCGCCACCACGGTGTGGCCACCGGCCAGTCCACGCCGCGTGAGGGCCTCCTCCACCTGTTGCTCGGCAAAGCGCAGTTCTCCGGCGGGGATCACCCCCTGCGCCTCGCGGAGTACGCCACGGAGCCGGGAGATCGTGGTGTCGAGGTCCATCAGCTCAATTCCTTCAGGCGCGTGGCGTGGGCGGTGAGGGTGGCCTCGGTCTCCGAATCCGGCAGGGCACGCAGTACCTTCAGGTAGGGCTCGGCCACCGATCCGATCGCATGCCGGGCCATTCCGAGGAGGGTGGCCCGCGCGGCGGCGGCCACGTCGTCGGAAATGAAGTGGGAGAGAGCGGAACTGGCGCCGCCAACGCCACCCACCGCCGCGATCAGGAGCGCGGTGACCCCGGGGGCCTCGGTCAGCGTTCCGAGGCTCTCGACGGCGCCCCGGTGCTCGTCCAGGATTCGTTCCGCCTCCCCCTTCCACTCGACGACGGCGCCCTCGGCTGCCCCCCTCGCCTCACCTGCCGTGAGCGGTCGGTGTCCGGCGAGCAGATGGGTGGCGCCCGCCTCCTCCCACTCGCGGTGGATGGTGGCGGCGGCATCGTGGAGGGCATCGGCGAGCAGGGTGACGATCGCGGCCTCCACGTCAGCGGAGAGGCGGGTGAGGGCGGCGGTGCGGTCGGCGATCGCGCGTGGGGTGGAGGCGGCACGTGAGCCCGGGATGGAGAACGGCGCGAGCACCATGCCGGCCGGTGCGAAGGTCTCCCAGCGGGTTGTGGGTGCTCCTGCGCCCACCTGGCCAGTCTCGATCGCATAGGCCACGTCTGCCTGCGGTCCCCGGAGCCCCTCGAGGGTCTCGGTGCGCAGGCGCCCGGCGGCAGCGCGCTGCGCGGAGACACCTTCGACGAGCCCGGCCACGTTCGCAGCGAGCGAGTCCCACGCACCGGCGGCGGTCCGGCGCACGATCCCCCGCGCCCGGTGCCGGCCCGTGGCGGCGCGCAGCCAGTCCCTCAGGGGGGCCACGTGCTCCTCGGGCAGGGGGCCCTCGTGGGGGCCGAGGTCAGGGATCACGAAGAGCGGAGAGTTGCCGAGCCCGATGGAGTCGAGGCGGGCGGTGAGATCTGCGCGGACGTCCTTCTTGGCGGCTTTCGGGACTCGGTTGAGGACAACGGCCAGTTGCAGCCCGCGGTCACGCGCCCGGATCACCTGGCTCCACGGGATCATGTCCCCGTACCGGGCGGCGGTGGTCACGAGGATCCACAGGTCCGCGGCCTCGAGGAGCTGGGTGGCGGTGGAGCGGTTGGCGCGCTCGAGCGAGTCCAGATCGGGGGCGTCCACCACCACGAGCCCGGCCGGTAGGGCGGGCGTGGCCACCGAATCGGCGAGCGAGCGCAGCGGCACGGAGTGGACGGTGGGGTGGTGGGCCGCAACCGCCCTCCGGGTGGTGGGACGCAGCACCCCCGCTGCCGAGACCTCCCTTCCCACCAGCGAGTTCAGCAGGCTGGACTTCCCCGCGCCCGTGGGGCCACCGAGGACCACCACGGCCGGAGAATCGGCGTCCGCCACCCGCGGGAGGAGCTGCGAGGAGACCTGGGCGAGCACCCGGTCACGAGCGTCACGGTGGCCATCCGTGCCGGGGATCTCGAGCGGGAAGGTGAGGTCCGAGACGTCCCGGTGCAGCGTGTGGAGGACCTCCACGGCGCGCGTGGCGCGCGCGCCAGATACCTCCTGCGCCATCCCGACTCCCTTCTTCAGGCTCAGCCTGCCTCCGGAGTCCCCAGCAGCAAAGCGCGCGCGCCGTGGAGATGGGCAATTGGCTGGCCGTAGAATCGGAGTCTGGCCCCCATAGCTCAATGGATAGAGCGCCGGACTTCTAATCCGTCGGTTGCGCGTTCGAGTCGCGCTGGGGGCGCTGGGAAGAGTCCCTATCCCCGCCTGTTGGTAGAGCCGTAGGTCGCGCCGCCCCGAGGGGCTGTGACCTAGGCTGTGGTCCACGCCCCTTGGACGAAGTGAAGGTCGAGCCGATGAGCCATCCCCCGCAGCCGCAGCAGCAGCCGGCGCAGCCTCAGCCGCACTCGGCACAACCGCAGCAGCCGGCGCAGCCTCAGCAGCAGCCGACGGCTCCGCAGTTCCAGGGACCCGGGCCCCAGCAGTACCAGCGCTATCCGCAGGGCCAGGATGCGCAGCCGCCGCAGCAGTTCCCACACCAGCAGTTCCCGCAGCCCCACTTCCCCCAGCCCTACTCCCC
>JAUNRP010000052.1 GCA_030544165.1 bacterium | reverse complement strand
TCCACAGTCGGCTCGACCGTCGGATCAACCGTGGGCTCCACAGTCGGGTCCACAGTGGGTTCCGGTGTGGGGACAACCGGCGTGGGTTCCACCGGTGTCTCCGTGGAGACACACTCGGCCTCGTGGACCTCGCAGGAATCCGGTACATCCACGGGGTCCGTCCCGGGTGTAGGTGTGGGTGTGGGCGTGGTCTCGGGATCATCGTCCAGGTACGGGATCTCGAACGCGATATTGCGCGCTACCCCGTTCCCCACCTCACCGAGTGACACTTCGTAGGTGAGGGTGACGGTGTCACCGGGAGGAACCGTCCCGAGCCAGTGGATCTGGTCTTCAGCGATCCACACCTCACCCGCGGTGGCGGTGGGCGTGCCGAGATCGGCACCGCCTCCAGGAATCCCCGCGAGCGAATCCACCACGTACGCCTGGGAGTCATCGCCGTAGGGGATGTTCCCTGTGTTCTCGATGGTCAGTTCGTAACGGAGTACGTCGCCCGGATGCGCCGGACCGGCAACCACCCCGCCGTCACGGAGAATCGTGGCCGACTTCTCGAGGAGGACCTCCCGCACCCGCTCCACCATCGTGGTGGTGGTGGCACAGCCCGGGGCGTCGCAGACCGGCTCACCGTCCTCGTCCCCCGGAGGGGCCACACGATCCGTGGGATCCGTGGGCGGGGTCTCCGGATCGCCATCGTCATCCACGTACGGGGTGGTGAACGCGAGGTTCGTCATCTCCCCATCACCCGTGGCCGGGTTTGCCACGGCGAGACGGTAGGTGATGGACACCGTCTCACCCACGGGGAGGGGACCCCTCCAGTGCAGCTGATCGCCCACGCGCCAGAACTGCCCAGCTTCTTCCCCATCACCAATCGTGGCGGACTCCGAATCCTCGACGAACTCGGCATCATCGAGCACGGCGGAGAGGTCGTCCACGATGTACGCGGGGTGTGCGTCCGTGTAGGCAACGGTGCCGGTGTTGGTGACCGAGACGGTGTACTCCACCTCATCGTCCCGGAGCGCCTGCTCCGCGTCCTCGACTACCTCACCATCACGCACCACCTCAGCGGCCTTCTCAATCGAGAGCACCGCACGCTCGGTCACGGTGGCCGCGCACAGTACGGGGTCCTCGCACACGTACACGCCGGGGTCTTCCCATGGAACATCGACCAGTGTCTCACCGTCACTGAGTGTTCCAGCCGGCTGAGCGAGCGCCACGTTCCTGAGCTGCGGCGTGGTGAGCGTGCCCCGCTCGGCCAGCGACTGGACGTGGAGCTGGTAGGTGATGTCAACGCTCTCTCCCGCAGGCAAACTGCCCGAGAAGTGAATCTGGGTCCGGCCGCCGTCCCCACTCACTAGGCGCGCGGTCAGAACATCGGTGGGTTCCGGAAGCACGATCTCTCCCGAGTCCACGATGTCAGTGACATCGTCCACCAGGAAGAACGGGCGCCGGAGATCCTCCGGCCCGAGAGGCTCCCTGAAGTCGAGCGAACCAACGTTCTTTGCGGTCAGGGTGAACGTCAGCCGGTCCCCAATGATCGCGGCGCCATCCGGGCCCGAACCCTCCGATGCCTTCTTCTCAACCGTCAGGAATGCGCGGTCATCGACGAACACCGTGGCCCGCGCCTCGGGGAGTTCGATCGAGTTGGGGAGGTTGAGCGGGGCAACGCCACGACCCGTCGTACCAGCACCGTCACCCCCGGCGGGCGAGACATAACCCGGCCCGGTGCCCAGCCTGCCGTCCACGAGGTTCACGTACGCGTCACCGGGTTCGTTGCCGGTGGGCACGATGCTGTACCGCAACTGGACGAAATCACCGCCCGGGATCTCCCCGCCCGTGGCGCGGATTGCCGTGACCCCCGAGTAGAGGGGTGTGCCGGTCAGTTCGTCCCTTGTGAACGTCGGACATGCATCACGCCCCGCGGTGGCGGGTACCACGTCCGCCCATTGACCCGGATTCGCGATCGTCGTGCGGCACCAGACAGTGGTCCCGGTTCCGAAGACATTGCTCGCATGATCGGGGTTGCTGTTCGGGGAAACCGTCCTCGTCATCCAGAGCTGCGCGCGCTGCTCAGAGTCAACGGGAGCATCCAGTCCGTGCATGATCTGGGGCTGGGTGACCTGGTACGTGCTGTGGAACAGCGGCTCGTTCGGATCATCCCCCTTGGTCGGAAGAACATCGATGATGTCCATTCCCACCACCGGATCAGAACCAGGGTTGGTCACGATCACGTCGAACCGGGGCATCAGCCCGGGGGTCACCAGGCCGTCAGGGTTTCGCTCCACGAACAGTTCGACCGGCTGCTTCGAGAGCCGGTACTCGGCCGGAGAGTCCACGTAGATCCGGGTACGCGCCTCACGGACCGAGAGTCCGGAGCCGATCGCCGGGGACTTGATCACGGCAAGGTTCACGAGACCGCCGCGAAGTCCCTCCATGCCCTGCGTGTCGGTCGCCGTGGGAGCCGTGTCCCGGATTTCCACGGAGAGTTCGAGGGGTGGAATCGTGTCGCCCGCACCGTAGCTTCCCGTGGGGTTGCCGTCCGAGTCGAGCGTGCCCGGGTAGATGAACAGGACCGCGGTCTCCCTGAGGAGCGGGTTCGGGTTGGCCACGTCGCACTCCAGTTCCTGCTGGCGTGGAGAGGTGGGCGTGATGGTTCGCCCGCCGATCGTGGCGCTGATCAGGTTGATGTTGGCCGGGAGGCACTCCTCGATCCGGATCGGGAACCGCACTCCCTCCACCGCGCCGGTGAGCTTGGGGGTGAGCCGGTAACTGAAACTCTGCCCAGCCGTCAGGCGCGGAATTTCGTCTGCCTTGGGCGGCTGCCACTGCTGCGTCTTGTAGTCGAAGACATCCGACGGCCCGAATGGCTCCGTGACTCCCGGGACTATCACTTCCTTCGTGAGGGTAGCGACGGCGCCGGTGATGGTGGCTCGGTCGCCTGCAGTTCCCGCGTTGGTCACCTTCGAGTACGAGGCGGCCGTCCACTCCAACTCGCCCGTGTTCACGGCATCGCGAATCTGCTCCGCAGTCCACGCGACGTTGGTCTCGGGATACGTGCCGAACTTGGTCGCCCCGCCCGTACGGGTTCCCACGAACTGGGTGCCGTCCGGCGTGAGCGCCTTCCCTGCCTCATTCAGTTTGACCGGGATCGAGATCGAGTAGCGCAGGTCAGAACCTGCGTACGTGGCACCCGAGAACTGGCGCGTCTGGGCGTACACCAGGACGTGCGTCACGCCCGGATACGTACCTGCCTCACCCGCATCAGCGCCGGAGGCAGCCTGTGCCTCGGCGGCGGAGTCATACCAGGTCACCTGCGTGCAGTCCTCCGGCCTGGTCTGGAGGCCCGGGGTTGCACCCTGCTCGATTCCGTACCAGACCCCGTAGCGCTGCATGGCGTCAGTGAGCGCCCTGCCGTCCGACGTGTTCCAGAAGAGGCCCGAGATCCAGACAGGCTCGCCGCCCATGAGGCCCTGGTTGTCCGTGGGAGCAAATCGCTGCTGTCCCGGAGTCGGGTAGGGCGCCGTGGCTCTCCACGCCGTCGGCGCGTCCGCCAGAGTGGAGTACTGGGTATCGATGGCGGTACAGGTGAGGGTGGCCTGGACCCCAGCATCCGGCATCACGGATCCCTGCACGTGGGTGGTGGCGATCAACGTCTGGTCCTGGAAGAACACGCCGTCTCCCCGCCCGAGACTGGAGGGACCACCCGGCCCCACCCACGCCGTGTAGCCCGGAGTGTACTCAGCCGCAGGCGTGGTCCACCCCGCCTTGCCCTGATCCGCGGGGATCGCACTCCACCACGCGTCATAGCTGAGCCGGTTCACGTACGGCATGTTGCGACGTGAAACGTCCGTCTCACTGGTCTCTCCCACAAAGTTTCCGGGGGCACCCTGGAGCCTCAGGTCTCGGGCCGTGGTGGCCACCTTGACGCGGGCATCCTCGTAGTGGGGGCCCTCCTCCCATGTGGACATCAGCCCGAGCGTCTCGGTGGGGATCACGATGGTCATGCCAGAGGAGTACACGAATCCGTCCAGGGGCAGCCCAAACTGGTCCCTCGGCTGGATCTGGGTACCGGTGCCGGTGAGGAGCGGCGTGGTGAACGCTGTGGAGTTCATCCCCGTGACCGTGATGTCGATCGCCTGACCGTAGGCGTTGGGATTCCTGAGGGCCGCCGCTCCTCCCACCGTGCACGTGGTGGTACCGGAGTTGATCACCGAATTCTGGGATGTGCCGCCGGCAAGCGCACTCCGCGGCGCACCCCATGGATTCGGACCGGCGCACGAGTTGAGGCGCGCTCCAAAGTAGCGCGCGATCTGGGCGTCCGTGTACTCGGGGTGTTCGGACTTGATGTGCTCGGTGGCACCTTCTCCGAACATGGTGTCGAGGGTCAGATCGAGCGTGAACTCAACGGGGGTCGCTGGATTGAGCGGAATCGAGCCCCGCCCCCCTTCGGGAACACTGATCTGGACGGGCATGTTCATGCTGATACACACCCCGTTGTAGGTGGGGGCACCGGGCTCGGACGGCCCCGCCAGCGTGCACCCGGCGTAGCGGCCCTCGTGCTGGATGTAGCTGTCGCGGTCCGGGTGCTCAACGTGGCCCATCACCTGGACGTCGTACTTCTCGGCCGCCGAGATGGTGGTGGTCACGGTATCGCTTCCGCTAACGGTGACCTCCGTCTTGTTCACGATTCCAGAACCCGTAAGGCTCGCCTGGATGGTGTCTCCGTGGTCGAACACGGGCAGGACCCGAGCCGGGAACTCGTAGACCTTGGAACGATCGGCCTCGAAGGTCTCGTTGATGACGCAGTGCAGGGTCTGGGTGAGGAAGTTCTCCGGCTCGGCGTCCCACGCCGTGGCGAGGGCGGGGTTCACCGTCCCCGGTCCGCTCGTCTCGATCTCGCTTCCCGGCCCGCAGAACGAGGGCGCGGCCGCCAGGAACGTTCCCTGTGGGAGGGTGATATCGAGAGTGACCTGCGTGAGGTCCGGCGTCGAGACAGCCACCACGGCCTGGTAGTACATGGTGTCGTTGGTGCGAACGATCCCGTTCGACGGGCCGGAATCGTATCCCGCATCATCCGAGTCGTCGAACGGCGCCCGGCCATCCGTCGCGTTCAGCGAGAGGGTGAAGCCGGCCTCTGCCTGAGGGGCGAACTCCGATTCGAGTTCGAGGCCCATTTCCATGGGATCGCCCTCGGTGGTCTCGTCCGTGGGGTCCGCGCTCGGCTCCGGAGCCTCCGGACCATGCGTGGGCTCCTCGCTCGGCTCCGCCGTCCCGGCGGAGTCGGGCTCCAGCGTCGGCTCGCCAGTGGGATCCGTGGCCGGCTCATCCGTGGCAGGGTCCGTCACCACCGGCGACGGCGTGTGCTCGGGTTCCGTGGTGCTCTCGGGTCCCGCCGTGGTCTCCACAGGCGGAGCCGTCTGGACCACGGGGGCGCTTGGCTCATCCGTGGGCGGAGCCGTCACGGCGAAGGCCGACGCCGGAACCACGAGAAGCGGAATGGCCGCCGCGAGCGCGGCGAAACGTCGGCGGAAGCGGGAAGAGGGGGTGTGTACAGGGCGCACAGAGACTCCAGGGGGCCGGGTTGGTTTCCACATCCTATGAAATCTGTGAACCGCTGCGAAGAGGGCGTGCCATGTTGTAGATCACTACGCCCGCGATCCGCACGCCGTGGCCGCGGCCGGGAAGTCGTTCTCGCAGCCATCCCCTCCCGCACGTAGGCTGCGAGCGGGACGAGACACAACCACAGGGGGCCACCCATGTATCCACGTACGATCCGGACGGCCGCGGCCGCCGCCATCATCGCCGCCCTGGGGCTCGGCGGGTGTGGCGATGGGTCAAAGTCGAGGGAGACGGCACCAGGATCGGGAGCTGCGGGAACGACGGCACCCGAGGGGACGGGTAGCCCATCGAACGTCCCCACGGACCCAGCGCCAACGTCTGCGCAGACCCAACCACCCGCCGTCGGGGGAGGGAGTTCTGAACTCGCTGGGTGGATCACTGCCGAGGAGTGCCCGAGTCCCGAGGCGATCTCGGCCTTCGTGGGGTTCGAGATGCCGGATCTCGAGCAGGAGATCATGAGCGGGCACGAGCTGTCCCCGGAGACGAGGTCCTGCGCGTACGCCGCAGAGGACAGCGCGGCGGGCCTCTTCATGATCGTCATGCCCAACATGGCGGGCCAGGGAGTCGAGGCACTCGCGGAGCTCCGTCAGCAGTCCGAGGGCCGAGCCGGCTACACGATCACGGATGAGCCCCGTCTCGGCGATGGTGGATGGAAGGAGGCATCCGAGCCCACCGCGTCACTCGGGGCCACGTGCACGGTGGGAGCCTTCCGCGAGGGAGTCCTGATCAACCTGGGCATGGTGCATCCCACGGCCGCCACCGGCGCCGAGGTGTGCGAGATCGCGGTGGCACTCGCGCTCGAGTAAGACCACCCGCGCATTGCACTCCGTGAGCGCTCCCGTAGTCTGAGGCGAATGAGCTACGGAAGGTTCGCAATGACCAAGGGGATGGTACGGGCCGGGGCGGTGCTCGTCGTCGGGGCAGTGCTGGCGCTCGCAGGGTGCACCGGCGACGGCGGCGGGGGCGCCACGGGAGACTCCTCGCAGCTTGCCGGGTGGGCCGAGTCGGGAGAGTGCCCCTCCTCGGAGGCGGTCACCGCTGCGGCCGGGAGTGACCTCCCCGCCAGGTCTGAGGAGCTCTCGCAGATCTCCGGATGGCCCGAGGGGGTCCTCACCTGTCCCTATGGGGATCCGAACGGCGGATTGATCGTGGTCCTGTTCATGTTCCCGGAGGAATCCTTCTCCGGGAGAATGACCGGCCCCGAGGCCCTGGCAGACCTGCGTGAGAGGAACGCCGCCCAGGAGGGAATGATGGCGGCGGACGAGCCCCGCCTCGGTGAGGGTGGATGGAGGGCGTGGCACGAATCGCTGGAGGAGGGCTCCGGATGCTCGGTGGGCACCTACCGTGATGAGCGCCTCATCAGTGTGGCCGTGGCGGAGGACACCACGGAGGGCGTGGAGGAGTACTGCGAGCTCGCGATCGAGATCGCGCTGCAGTAGCCGCTGACCCACGGCGCCCGGCCCCCGCGGGGCGCGGGATCGCGGGGCGCGCGCCCGCCCCCACGGCCGCGTTTGGCGCGGAGCACGGCCCGCTGGGAGGATTGCGGCGGATGGCGCCGCAGCCTCCCCGTACCCCAGGAGTTCCATGTTCTCGAAGATCCTCGTTGCCAACCGCGGTGAGATCGCCATCCGGGCCCTGCGCGCAGCCAACGAACTCGGCGCCCGCACGGTCACGGTCTTCCCGTATGACGACCGCAACTCCGTGCACCGCCAGAAGGCGGACGAGTCCTACGAGATCGGGGAAGAAGGACACCCCGTCCGCGCCTACCTGGACGTGGACGAGGTGGTGCGGGTGGCGCGCGAGTCCGGCGCGGAGGCGATCTACCCCGGCTACGGCTTCCTCTCCGAGAACCCCGAACTCGCCCGCGCGGCCGCCGAGGCCGGCATCGCGTTCGTAGGCCCCTCCCCCGAGGTGCTCGAACTCGCGGGCAACAAGGTGGCGGCGATCCGGGCGGCGCGCGAGGCCGGGATCCCCACGCTGGCATCCACGGAGCCCTCCGCGGATGTGGACTCCCTCCTTCAGGCCGCCGAGGAGATCGGCTTCCCCATCTTCGTGAAGGCTGTGGCGGGCGGCGGCGGGCGCGGGATGCGGCTCGTGGAGACCCGCGAGGCCCTTCCGGATGCGCTCAAGGCCGCGATGCGGGAGGCGGACACGGCGTTCGGGGACCCCACGGTGTTCCTCGAGCAGGCCGTGATCAAGCCCCGCCACATCGAGGTCCAGATCCTCGCGGACACCCACGGCAACGTGGTCCACCTGTTCGAGCGCGACTGCTCGCTGCAGCGCCGCCACCAGAAGGTGGTGGAGATCGCCCCCGCCCAGAACCTGGACCCGGAGATCCGCGATGCCCTCCACCGGGATGCCGTGGCCTTCGCCCGCTCGATCGGCTACCAGAACGCCGGAACCGTGGAGTTCCTCCTCTCCACCGCCGGCGAGCGCGCCGGGGAGCACGTGTTCATCGAGATGAACCCGCGCATCCAGGTGGAGCACACCGTGACCGAGGAGATCACGGACATCGATCTGGTCCAGGCCCAGATGCGGATCGCCGCCGGTGAGTCCCTGGCCGATCTGGACATCTCGCAGGAGACCCTCACCGTGCGCGGGGCGGCGCTCCAGTGCCGCGTCACCACCGAGGACCCCGCCAACGACTTCCGCCCGGACGTGGGCACCGTCTCCGCCTACCGTTCCCCCGGTGGTTCCGGCGTTCGTCTCGACGGCGGCAACATCTACACCGGTGCGGAGATCTCGCCGCACTTCGATTCCATGCTGGTCAAGCTCACCTGCCGCGGCCGGGATTTCCCGACGGCGGTGGGCCGGGCCCGCCGTGCGCTCGCCGAGTTCCGGGTGCGGGGTGTGGCCACCAACATCCCCTTCCTCCAGAACGTGCTGGAGGACCCGGACTTCCTGGCCGGGAACGTGGCCACCGACTTCCTCACCCTGAAGCCGCAGCTCACCCAGGTGAACCGTTCCCAGGACCGCGGCACCAAGGCCCTCACCTTCCTCGCGGACGTGACCGTCAACCAGCCGAACGGCCCGCGGCGCGAGGGCATCGATCCTCGGTCCAAGCTGCCCCACTTCCCGGGTGACAAGCGGGACGAGCCCATGCGCTCCCCGTTTGACGGCCCCTCCCAGATCCACCAGCCGCAGGACGGCTGGAAGCAGAAGCTCTCCGAGCTCGGGCCGGAGGGATTCGCGGCGGAGCTGCGGGCGCAGTCAGCCCTGGCGGTCACGGACACCACCTTCCGCGATGCGCACCAGTCCCTGCTCGCCACCCGGGTGCGGACCCGCGATCTGCTGGCCGCCGCGCCCGCGTTCGCGTACACGCTCCCCGAGCTGTTCTCGATGGAGGTGTGGGGTGGGGCCACGTACGACGTGGCGCTCCGGTTCCTCTCCGAGGACCCGTGGCGGCGGCTCGAACTGCTGCGCCAGGAGCTCCCCAACATTCCGCTGCAGATGCTGCTGCGCGGGCGCAACACCGTGGGATACACCCCGTACCCCGCTTCCGTCACGGACGCGTTCGTGGCCGAGGCGGCGGCCACCGGTGTGGACATCTTCCGCATCTTCGACGCGCTGAACGACGTGAGCCAGCTCGCCCCCGCCGTGGCCGCGGTGCGCGAGACGGGCACCGCGGTGGCCGAGGTGGCGCTGTGCTACACCTCCAACCTCCTGGACCCGAACGAGAAGCTCTACACGCTCGACTACTACCTCGAGCTCGCCTCGAAGATGGTGGCCGAGGGCGCGCACATCCTCGCCATCAAGGACATGGCGGGCCTGCTCCGCCCGGAGGCGGCGCGGCGCCTGGTCACGGCACTCCGGTCCGAGTTCGACCTCCCGGTCCACCTGCACACGCACGACACCTCCGGCGGCCAACTCGCCACCCTGCTCGCGGCGGCGGATGCGGGCGTGGACGCCGTGGACGTGGCCGTGGCCTCCATGGCGGGAACCACCTCGCAGGTCTCCATGTCCGCGCTCGTGGGGGCGCTCGAGAACACCGAGCGGGACACCGGGATCTCCCTGCAGGCTGCGGCGGACCTCGAGCCCTACTGGGAGGCCGTGCGCACCATGTACGCGCCGTTCGAGTCCGGGCTGCCCGGGCCCACGGGCCGGGTCTACCACCACGAGATCCCCGGCGGGCAGCTCTCCAACCTGCGCCAGCAGGCGATCGCTCTGGGCCTCGGCGAGCGCTTCGAGGCGATCGAGGACATGTACGCGGCGGCCAACCGCATCCTCGGCAACATCGTCAAGGTGACGCCCTCCTCCAAGGTGGTGGGTGACCTCGCGCTCGCGCTGGTGGGGCAGAACATCGATCCGGACGACTTCGAGAACAACCCCCGGGCGTACGACATCCCGGCCTCGGTGATCCAGTTCCTCTCGGGCGAGCTCGGGGACCCGCCCGGAGGCTGGCCCGAGCCGTTCCGGACAAAGGCGCTCGACGGTCGTGACGTGAAGCCGAGCGACACGGAACTGGAGGAGGACGACGAGAAGGCGATCTCGCCGTCGTCGGAGAGCAAGGTACGGAGGGCGACGCTCAACCGCCTGCTGTTCGCGGGACCGACCAAGGACTACGAGAACGCGCTCGCCGCATACGGGGATGTCTCGGTGCTGCACACGCGCGACTACCTCTACGGGTTCACGAAGGACCACGAGCACGTGATCTCACTCGGCCGCGGCGTGCGCCTGCTGGTGACGTACCAGGGAATCGGCGATGCCGATGAGAAGGGGATGCGCCAGGTGATGGTGACCCTCAACGGGCAGCCGCGGCAGGTGCAGGTGCGGGACCGCTCGGTGGAATCGGTGGCGAAGGTGGCGGAGAAGGCCGACCCGTCCGTGAAGGGCCAGGTGGCGGCACCGTTCGCGGGCGCCGTGACCGTGACCGTGGCGGAGGGCGACTCCGTGGAGGCCGGCGGGACGGTGGCCACGATCGAGGCCATGAAGATGGAGGCGGCGATCTCCTCGCCCGTGGGCGGAGTGGTGAAGC
>JAUNRP010000051.1 GCA_030544165.1 bacterium | reverse complement strand
GTGCCGAGCGCGGCGCGGCCGGCCTCCAGGCGGGCCACCGGCACGCGGAACGGCGAGCAGGAGACGTAGTCCAGGCCCACCTCGTTGAAGAAGTGGATCGAGTCCGGGTCACCGCCGTGCTCACCGCACACGCCGAGCTTGATGCCCGGCTTGGTGCCGCGTGCACCCTCCACGCCGAGGCGCACGAGCTCGCCCACGCCCTTGACGTCGATGGACTCGAACGGCGAGGTGGCGAAGATCCCGGAGTCCATGTACTCCGTGAAGAACGCGCCCTCCACGTCATCGCGGGAGAAGCCCCACACGGTCTGGGTGAGGTCATTCGTCCCGAAGGAGAAGAAGTCCGACTCCTCCGCCACGGTGGAGGAGGTGACGCACGCGCGCGGCAGCTCGAGCATCGCGCCGATCGCGATGTCCAGCGTCACGCCCGAGGCCTCCTGGACCTCCCGGATGATCTCCTCGCCGCGCTCGCGGATGAGGGTGAGCTCGCGGATGTCACCCACGAGCGGCACCATGATCTCCGGCTTGGGATCGCCGCCGGCGTTGATGCGGTCCACGCAGGCCTCTGCGATGGCGCGGATCTGCAGATCGAACAGGCCGGGCATCTTGATGCCGAGGCGTACGCCGCGCAGGCCGAGCATGGGGTTGGCCTCGTGCATGCGGTTGACCGCAGTGAACAGCGTGTCGATCTCCGGCGCCGAGATCCCCTTGTCCTCGTTGATCGCGCGCTTCACGGCGAGCGAGGTGAGGTCCGGGAGGAACTCGTGCAGCGGCGGATCGATGAGGCGGATGGTGACGGGCAGGCCGTCCATCGCCTCGAGGATCTCCACGAAGTCACCCTTCTGGAGCGGGGTGAGCTGGTTGAAGGCGGTGTCCCGCTCGTCCGGCGAGTCCGCGAGGATCACGTGCTCCACCAGCGAGCGGCGATCGCCCAGGAACATGTGCTCGGTGCGGGTCAGGCCGATGCCCTCCGCGCCGAACGCACGGGCGCGGGCCGCGTCCTCCGGGGTGTCCGCGTTGGCGCGCACCTTGAGGCGGCGCACGGTGTCCGCGTGGCTGACGATCCGGTGCACGGCGGAGACGAGCTCCCGCTCCTCATCGTCCGCGGCCGCCCCGAGGGCCGTCTCGAGCCCGTCCTCGAAGTAGGTGGTCACCGCGGAGGGAACCACGGGGACGTCCCCCGCGAACACCTCTCCGGTGCCGCCGTCGATCGCGATGGTGTCACCCGCGCGCAGGACGGTGCCGCCCACGGTCAGGGTGCCCGCCTCGGCATTGATGATCAGTTCCTCTGCCCCGACGACGGCGGTGGTCCCCATGCCACGGGCAACCACGGCCGCGTGGGAGGTCTTTCCACCGCGCGCGGTGAGGATACCCTCCGAGGCGATCATGCCCGCGAGGTCGTCCGGGTTGGTCTCGCGGCGCACCAGGATCACCTTGGCGCCGGCGGCCTTGCGCTCGACGGCGGACGGCGAGTCGAACACGATCTCGCCCACCGCGGCGCCGGGAGAGGCGGCCATGCCCTTGGTGAGGCGGGTGCGGTCCGCGGAGGTGTCGAACTGGGGGAACATGAGCGAGGTGAGCTGGGAGCCCGTGACGCGCTCGAGCGCCTCGTCCTCGGTGATCAGGCCCTCATCGAGCAACTGCTCGGCGATCCGGAAGGCGGCGCCGGCGGTGCGCTTGCCCACGCGGGTCTGCAGCATCCAGAGGTTGCCGCTCTCCACGGTGAACTCGATATCGCACATGTCGCGGTAGTGGTTCTCGAGCTTGGTGAGGTTCGCACGCAGCGCGTCATAGGCGGACTTGTCGATCTCCTCGAGCGCGGCGAGCGGGAGGGTGTTGCGGATACCCGCCACCACGTCCTCGCCCTGGGCGTTCTCGAGGTAGTCACCGTACACGCCGGAGTGGCCGGTGGAGGGATCGCGGGTGAAGGTCACGCCGGTGCCCGAGCCCTCGCCGAGGTTGCCGAACACCATGGTCTGGACGTTCACGGCCGTTCCGAGATCGTCCGCGATCTTCTCGCGCTTGCGGTAGAGCACCGCGCGCTCGGTGTTCCAGGAGTTGAAGACGGCCACGATCGCCGCATTGAGCTGCTCGCGCACGTCCTGCGGGAAGTCCTCGCCGGTCTCCTCCTTGATGATGGCCTTGAACTCCTCCACCACCTCCTGGAGGGCGTCCGCGGTGAGCTCCGGATCGGAGGCAACCCCGCGCTCCTCCTTCTTGGCATCGAACGCATCGGCGAACTTGTCACCCTCGATGTCCAGCACGGTCTTGCCGAACATCTGGAGCAGGCGGCGGTAGGAGTCCCACGCGAAGCGCTCGTTGCCATCCGCCATCTCGGCGAGGCCCTTCACGGTCTCGTCGTTGAGGCCGATGTTGAGGACCGTCTCCATCATGCCGGGCATGGAGAACTTGGCGCCGGAGCGCACGGAGATGAGGAGCGGGTTGGCGGGATCGCCGAATCCGCGGCTCATCTGCGCCTCCACGCCCTTGACCGCCTCCGTCACCTGGCCCTCGAGCTCATCGGGGACGTCCTGGTGCTCCATGTAGTACCGGCAGGTGTCCGTGGTGATGGTGAAACCGGGGGGAACCGGGAGACCGATGTTGGTCATCTCGGCCAGGTTGGCGCCCTTGCCTCCGAGGAGGTCCTTCTGGTCCCTATCGCCCTCATTGAACATGTAGACGTACTTGGTCATTGTGTTCTCAAACCTTTCAGAGCTGATGAGAAACGTGCGTCATTGCGAACTCGCAGAGGCCCCCAGCCTATCGCGCGGATCCGTGACGCCAGACACGTCCGGCCCGCCATGGACGAGAGCGTCCGGGTGGTGGACCGTGGCCGAATCGTGACATCCCGATCCCCCCGAATCGGTTGACAGATTCTGAGCGAACAAGCACCATTGGTGCATTGCTTGATTGATCGTGACTGTTTCTGTCACTTTCACTCAGCAACACTCATCCGGAGGGTGGGTGACCCAGCCCAGGCGAGGACGCCCGGGCGCGATATCAAGGAGCACAATGAAGCGCACATTCGCAACGGTCTCGCTGGCCATGCTCACCGCGTTCGGACTCGCCGCCTGTGGCGGCGGCAACGGCGGTGGCGGAACCACCACCCCGGCAGGGGGCGGCGAGACGACGGCAGGCGCCGGCGGTGAGACCACCGGTGGCGAGGGCGGCGAGGGAGGCCTCGCGGAGGCCGAGCTCACCATGCTCGCCGCGTCCTACTCGGACAACACCACCACCCTGTGGCAGGAGGTCATCGATGCGTTCGAGGCCGACAACCCGGGTGTGACCATCGAGCTGGAGATCCAGTCGTGGGAGAACATCAACGATGTGATCCGCACCAAGGTCCAGTCCAACCAGGCGCCGGACATCCTCTCGATCGATGCCTTCTCCGGCTACGTGGAGGATGAGCTGCTCTACTCGGCGGACGAGATCCTCTCGGAGGAGACCATCGCGGACTTCCAGGACGGCTTCATCCAGAACGCCACCATGGACGGCAAGCAGTACGGCTTCCCGCTGATCGCCTCCGCCCGCGCCCTGTTCGTCAACGACGCCATCCTCGAGGAGGCCGGCGCGTCCGTCCCCACCACCTGGGACGAGCTGCACGAGGCCGCCCAGCTGATCGTGGACAACACCGACGCCTACGGCTACGGCATGCCGCTCGGTAACGAGGAGGCCCAGGCCGAGCTCGGTATCTGGATCTTCTCCGGTGGCGGCGGCTACGGCTCCGACTCCGAGATCACCGTTGACTCCGCCGAGAACCTCGCGGCCGTGGAGTTCATGAAGAAGATGATCGACGACGGGCTCACCCAGCCCAACGCCGGCGCCACCCAGCGCACCCCCATGCAGGACGCCTTCATCCAGGGCGAGTACGGCATGGTGGTGGGCCTGCCCCCGATGATGGGCTGGATCGAGGAGCGCAACCCGGACCTCGAGTACTCGATCGTGGACATCCCCACGGTTGACGGCTCGCAGGCCACCCTCGGCGTTGCCGATCACCTCATGGCCTTCAAGAACGATGGAGACAAGGGCGCCCAGATCGGCGCGTTCCTGGACTTCTTCTACCAGGCGGACAACTACGTGAAGTTCGTGGACACCGAGGGCTTCCTCCCGGTGACCAAGTCCGGCGCCGAGGGCACCACCCTCGATCAGTTCGCCCCGTTCACCGAGCTGCTCCCCTTCGCGCAGTTCTACCCCTCCACCAACCCGGCATGGTCCGCCACGCAGGCTGAGATCCAGTCGCAGATCGGCACCATCTCCACGGGAGCCAACCCGGCAGACGTCCTCGCGGGCATCCAGTCGGTCGCGGACAACTCCTAGTCCCTCCCGCGGGTGGGGTCCCGTTCACCAGCGGGACCCCACCCGTTCCCATACCCGCACCCTCTCGCCACCGCTGCCGAAGGATCACCATGTCGCAACTGGCGGAACGGGCCCCTTCCGGGCCCACCCAGCCGGTGCCACCTCCCACGAACCGGGAGAAGGGCACCCGCCTGAAGGACTTCCTCCAGGCCCTCCCGTGGATCGGACCCGCGCTCGCCCTCATCTTCGCGATCGTCTTCTTCCCCGCGGGACTGATGTTCTACAACTCCACGCGGGACATCTCGCGCGCGGGCGTCGACCGCGGCAGCGCGGGCCTCGAGAAGTACGCCGAGCTCTTCGCGATGCCGGCCCTCCTGCCCACCCTGTTCCGCTCCATCATCTGGGTGGTGGTGGTGGTGGCGGGAACGATCGTCATCTCCCTCTTCCTGGCCCACTTCCTCAACAAGGCCTTCCCCGGCCGCCAGCTCGTGCGCCTCGCCGTGGTGGTCCCCTGGGCCGCCTCGGTCATCATGACCACCACCGTCATCTACTACGGCTTCGAGCCCGGCTACGGGATCTTCCAGAAGTTCTTCGTGGACATCGGGATCCTCGATCGCGGGGACTTCGGCTTCACCAAGTCCATGCCCACGGCCTTCATCGTGGCCATCCTGATCGCCATCTTCGTCTCGCTGCCCTTCACCACGTACACGCTGCTCGCCGGCACCCAGTCCATCGGCAACGACGTGATCGAGGCCGCCCGGATCGATGGCGCCAGTGGCCGCCAGACCTACTTCAAGGTGATCCTGCCGCAGCTCAAGCCGGCCATCGCGGTCTCAACGATCATCAACATCATCAACGTGTTCAACTCGTTCCCCATCCTCAAGCTGGTCACGGGCTCCCTCCCCGGATTCGACGGCGATACCACCACCACCCTCATGTTCAAGCTGCTCCAGGCGCGGCAGGACTCGGGAATGGCCTCCGCCCTCTCGGTGATCAACTTCGCCATCGTGATCGGCGTGATCGCCATCTACATCAAGGTGGTCAAGCCCATGAAGGGAGTTGACGAGTGATGACCACGTCAACCGGACCGGCCCCCATCGGCGCCACCAGATCCGTTCAGGAGCCACGTACGCCCCGTCGTCGGGCCTTCGCGAGGTGGGACCAGGGAGGGCCGGGCTCGCGGGCCAACATCCCCATGCGGATGGTGGGCGGCGCCCTGATCGCCATCTTCTTCCTGCTCCCCTACACGGTGATGCTGCTGGGCTCGTTCAAGTCCCGCCCGGAGATCCTGCGCATCCCGCCCACGTACCTGCCAAGTGAGTGGCACCCGGAGAACTACGTGACCATGTGGTCCACGCCGGAGACCCCGCTTCCCGCGAACCTCACCTCCACGCTGGTGATCGCGGTGGCGGCCACGCTGCTCACCCTGCTGGTGGCAATGCCGGCCGCCTACTACACGGCGCGCTTCCGCTTCCCGGGCCGCCTCGCGTTCCTGTTCGTGGTCCTCATGACCCAGATGCTGCAGCCCGCCGTGCTCGTGGCGGGCCTCTTCCGCCAGTTCCTCGGCTGGGGCCTGAACGACACCTGGCTCGCGATGATCCTCATCAACGCCGCGTTCAACCTGAGCTTCGGCACGTGGATCATGCACTCGTTCTTCGCCTCCGTCCCCAAGGAGGTGGACGAGGCCGCCCAGATCGACGGCGCCGGCCGCTGGGCGGTCCTGTTCAAGATCAACCTGCCGCTCGTGTGGCCGGGGATCGTGACCGCCATCATCTTCACGTTCGTGGCCTCGTGGAACGAGTTCGCGGCCTCGCTCGTGATCCTCTCCTCCGCGGACAAGCAGCCCCTCTCCGTGGCGCTCACCAAGTTTGTGGGGCAGTACGACTCGGCCTGGCAGTACGTGTTCGGCGTCTCGATCGTGGCGATCATCCCCGTGGTGATCCTGTTCGCGTTCATCGAGAAGCGGCTCGTGGCCGGACTGACCGCAGGCAGCATCAAATGACAACCACCAAGGAGACCCTCACGATGGACACGTTCGTAGCGGCCGAGATCGCCAGCCAACCGGAGGTGTGGCGGCAGGCAGCAGCGGCCGCGCAGGAGCACGCCGACCTCCTACCCCCTGCGGGCGCTCGCGTGGCCGTGGTGGGCTGCGGCACCTCCTGGTTCATGGCGCAGGCCTACGCCGCGCGCCGCGAGGAGCTCGGCCTCGGCGAGACGGACGCGTTCGTGGCGAGCGAGTACCCGGCGAATCGCAGCTACGACCTCCTGATCGCCATCACCCGCTCCGGCACCACCACCGAGGTGCTCGACCTCCTCGCGCAGGTGAAGGGCCGCCAGCGCACGCTCGCCATCATCGGTGACCCCACCTCCCCCGGGGTCTCCGCCGCCGACGACGTGATCCTCCTCCCGTTCGCCGATGAGCAGTCCGTGGTCCAGACCCGTTACGCCACCGCCGTGCTCACCCTGTTCCGCGCCTCCCTTGGCGAGGACCTCGGCTCCCTGTTCGACGACGCCGCGAACGTGGTGGGGTGGGACGTCCCCGCGGAGGTGCTGGCCCGCACGCAGTTCACCTACCTCGGACGCGGGATGGCCTACGGCCTCGCCAACGAGGCCGCTCTCAAGCTGCGCGAGGCGGCCGTGGCATGGGCCGAGTCCTACCCCTCGATGGACTGGCGGCATGGCCCCAAGGCCATCCAGGACGAGAACTCCGCCGTGGTGCTGCTGGGTGAGCAGCCGCCGAAGCTGGCCGGTGAGGTGGAATCTACCGGCGCACTCGTGCTGCAGTGGGACGAGGACCCCCAGCTCACGCTCATCCGGTGCCAGAAGCTCGCCGTGGCCCTCTCCCTGCAGAAGGGATTCAATCCGGACCAGCCGCGCAACCTGACGCGCTCCATCATCCTCGAGGACGCGTAGGGGCTCGCGGCCGCGCGAGGCGTGCGGACACAAAGGAAGAGGGCCCCCGAGTGGGGGCCCTCTTCACGTGTCTGCGGTGCTCAGAACTTGCGGTCCGTGTCCCGACGCATGTCCTCGATGCCCGCCTTCGCGTCATCGACCACGTCATCCACGCCGTCGCGGAGGTCCGCGCCCGCGTTCTTCGCGTCCGCCTCGAGCTGATCGGCCTTGCCCTCAGCCTCCAGGCGCTCGTTGTCAGTCAGATCGCCGAAGCCTTCCTTGGCCTTGCCGAAAGCCTTCTCAGCACCGTGCTTGATGTCGTCTCCGATACCCATGCTGTCCTCCTGATTCCCGGGGGAGTTCTCCCCGTAGGACTAAGAAGTTACCGGGGGTGGGGCAGATGCGCGCGCTGGAGACCCCACCCGGAGGGGTGGGTTCGCGGTGAGTGAACCGAGTTGCGGGAGGGCCTTGCAGCGGCAAGGGCGCGGCCACCCCCGGTGGGCTCTGGGGGAAACCCCCCACCAAAGTGACCGGCTTCCACCGTGCCCGTGGGCCCGCGCGCCGCCCTAGCCTGAGTGTCATGAGTACAGCAGCAGTTCACCCCGGCGGCCCCGTCCGGGCCGCCCGCGCACCCGAGGCGGACGCCCAGCGTCCGATCCTGCGGGACCTCCTGCCCGGTGTGGGCAACCTGATGGTCTCCTTCCTCCTCTTCTTCGTGTGGTTCATCCCGATGATCGTGCTCCTGGCGATCGGAGTGGGCCTCACGCCGCTGTTCGGGCTGGGCCTGGTGGTCCTCTGGCTGGTCCTGCACGTGATCCGGGGCCAGTTGGGCGCCGAGCGTGCCCGTGCCCGCGCCGTGTACGGCCTGCCCGTCCGCGATCTCGCCGAGCCACACCGCTCCCCCTCCGACGGCTGGTTCCGGCGGGCCCTCGCCCCCTTCACGGTGCCGGAGTTCTGGCGCTCCTTCCTGCACCATGGCCTGAAGATCCTCCTGGGCCTCATCACCGTCTCGCTCGCGATCATCCTCATCGGGACCGGGCTCGGTTCGTTCGGGATCCTGGGAACGGACGCCATCGGGTACCGGATCCTCCCGGGCCTCACCGTGGGGACGGCGTGGGCGATCCCCGCCGGAATCGTGGCGGCCATCCTCGGCCTCCTGATCCTCTGGGTGGGTGTGCTGGCCGATCGCATGCTGGATGCCACGATGATCTCCGGATCGGAGCAGGAACTGCGCGAGGAGGTGGTGGCACTCACCGGCGCGCACGATGCCGCCGAGAGGGCCGCGGAGACCGAGCGGCGCCGGCTGGAGCGCGATCTCCACGATGGCGCCCAGCCCCGCCTCGTCAACCTCGCCATGACCCTCGGGATGGCGAAGGCGAAGATGGAAAGCGATCCCGCGGCGGCCCGCGCCATGATCGATGAGGCGCACGCGGAGGCCAAGGCCGCCGTGAACGACCTGCGCCAACTGGCCCGGGGCATCCACCCCGCCGTCCTCACGGACCGCGGCCTGGACGCCGCACTCTCCGCACTCGCCGCCCGTACCCCGGTCCCGGTCCGGGTCCGGGTGGACCTGGACGAGCGGCCGCACCGGTCGGTCGAGTCGGTGGCCTACTTCGTGGCGGCGGAAGCCCTCACCAACGTGGCCAAGCACTCGGGAGCAACCCGGGCGGACGTCGTCGTGACCCGTGACGGAGACACGCTCCGGATCATGGTGATGGACGACGGGCGCGGCGGCGCTGCCCTCACCCGCGATCCGAGCCACACGGGCCTCGCAGGCCTCGCCGAGCGGGTGCGGTCCGCGCGCGGCACCCTCACCCTGACCAGCCCCGACGGGGGTCCGACCATCATCACCGTGGAGCTGCCATGCGCCTGATCATTGCCGAAGACTCCGTCCTCCTCCGCGCCGGGCTGGAGCGGCTCCTCGTGGACGCCGGCCACGAGATCGTGGGCTCGCTCGGGACCGCCGAGGAGCTGGTCTCCCTCGCGGCCCGCGTGGCCCCGGATCTCGCGATCGTGGACGTGCGGATGCCGCCCACCTTCACGGACGAGGGGATCCGCGCCGCCGTGCTGCTGCGCAGCCAGAACCCCGAGGTGGCGATCCTGGTGCTCTCGCAGTACGTGGAGGAGCGCTACGCCTCCGAGCTCATCTCCACCTCCACCCGCGGGCTCGGCTACCTGCTGAAGGAGCGGGTGGCGGACGTGGAGGAGTTCCTGGAGGCGGTGGCCACCGTGGCCGGTGGCGGCACCGTCCTGGATCCGGAGGTGGTGGCCCAGATCGTGGTCCGCTCCCGCCGCACGGATGATCTGGACCAGCTCACCGCCCGCGAGCGCGACGTGCTCGAGCTGATGGCCCAGGGCAAGTCCAACTCCGCGATCGCGAAGGGCCTGTTCATCTCAGAGGGCTCCGTGGAGAAGCACGTCTCCTCGATCTTCTCCAAGCTCTCCCTCCATCCTGCCGAGAGCGAGAACCGCCGCGTGATGGCCGTCCTCCGCTACCTGGACTCCTGAAAGGACCTCCCATGACCACCACCGCCTCCGAGCGCACCTCCCACCGCCCGCCCCACCCGCTGGGCCGCCAGCGTCCCGCCAACCCCGCCGTGCGCGCCTTCATCACGGGCTTCGGCGTCCTGTTCCTCGTGGCCACGCTCGTGTGGTTCTCCCTCAATGCCGGGCTCTCGGGGCCGCGGTGGCACACCTCCACGTTGGGCAGCAGCGAATCGATGGACGGGGTGGAGCAGGTGCGTGTGTCGTCCAGCCGCGCCAACGTCACCGTGAGCGATACTTCCAACCCCGGCCTCACGTGGACCGCGACCATGCCGGGAGACCCGGCGAATATGGAGGCGAACTCCGTGGTGCGCTCCGGGGGTACCCTCACGATCGAGCCCGAGGCAGCCCGCCGGATCTGGTTCCTCACGGGATTCTCCTGGGGGTGGGATGAGTCCGGCACCCTGGATGTGGCCGTGCCATCCGCTCCCGAACTCGACCTCCACATCTCCACGAGGGCCGGAGACGCCAACGCTGGCGGGACCTGGGATGAGGTGGTGGTGACCTCCGGGGTCGGAGACGTCATCCTCGGTGTGAGCGCGCGCTCGATGGACATCCGCGCCGGGGTCGGGGACATCCGGGGGTCCGTGAACGTTGATGGCGGGCCCCTCACGATCAATGGTGGGGTCGGGGACATCTCGCTCACCATCTCCGGCGGGATTCCCTCGGCGGTGGACGTGACTGCCGGCGTCGGGGACGTCGCCCTGAACCTGCCCCCCACCACCCACGGATATGTGGTGACGGGCGACGCCGGAGCCGGGGGACGCACCAACCTGCTTCCGGCGCCGGATCCGGACGGAATCCCCGTGAGTGCTCCGGTGCGCGTGAAGGTCAGCTCGGGCGTCGGCTCCGTGGTGCTGGGAACCTCGGGATCCTGAGGATTCCACGCCTGGAACGCGAGTGGG
>JAUNRP010000050.1 GCA_030544165.1 bacterium | reverse complement strand
AGAGCAGGGAGACCACGATGTAGATGGTCCCCGCGCGCATTCGGTCACGCGTTCCGCCCAGTGTGATCAGCACGAAGCTTGCGAACAGCAGGATCTCGAATCCCACGTACAGGTTGAACAGGTCACCGGCGAGGAAGGCGTTGGAGACGCCCGCGGAGAGGATCAGGAACGTGGGGTGGAACACCGTGACCGGCGCGCCCTCCCCGGCCTCGTCCACGCCCTGCGCCGTGGAGTAGATGAGGACCGCGAGGGTCACCGCCACGGAGACCACCAGCATCAGGGCGGAGAGCCGGTCCACCACCAGCGAGATCCCCACGGGTGGCGCCCACCCCGCCACGGCCGCCACCACCGGGCCGTTGTCCACCTCCACGAACAGCACGATCGCCACGATCAGCGTGATCACCAGCGCGCTGACCGCGATCACGCGCTGCATCATCGGCTTGCGGCCGAACACCAGTGAGATGCCTGCCCCCAGGAACGGGATCAGGATCGGGAACGGGACGAGCCAGCTCATGGACGCTCACCTCCCGGGGCATTCGGGTCCTCCGCCGGGGTCTCGGCGTCGTCCGCGGCCGGTGTCTCGGGGAAGTCCACGTCCGGCGGCTCATCACCCTCCATCGCGGGTGCGGGCGGTGCGTCCTCGTCCTCGGGCGCGTCCGGGGCCTCGAGGTGCTCGTGCTCGTCCGGATCGACGACGGGCTCCTGGCCCGGCACCGGCTCCGCACCTTCCAGCGCCTCGCCCTCCGTCACGGGCTCCGGCTCCACCCCGGGCAGCTCGTGCTCGGGATCCCGTGCCGTCTCGTCCACCATGGTGGCCGCCTCCTCGGCGAGCGTGGCGCCCGAATCGTCCGTGACGCGCTCCTCCACCTGGTCGAGCGCGGCGCGGCGCGCGAGCCGGCGGTCCTCCAGATCGTCCTGCACCTCGTCATGCCCGTTGAGCTGCCACGAGCGGTACGCCATGGCCAGCACGAACGCGACCGTCCCCAGCGTGATCACGATCGCGGTGAGCATGAACGCCTGCGGAAGCGGATCCACCATCCCCTGCGCGTTCTCCGGCTCATTCAGCGGCGGCCGCCCGATCGAACCACCGGAGACCAGGAACAGGATGTTCACGCCGTTGCTCGCGATCGAGACCCCCAGGATGATCCGCGTCAGCGAACGCTCCAGCAGCAGGTACACCCCCACGCCCACCATCACGCCCGCGAGCGCGATCAGGATCAGGGCCGGGTTGGACACGTCGGTGTTCATCGCTCCCCCTCCCCTGCGTTGCCGGATCCTCGTCCCCGACGACGGGGGCTCGGCTGCCGCTCGGGCGCGTCCCCCGGTCCAGGGGCGGCTCCCTTCGAGGACTCCGTGGTGCCCACGGTCCCCCCGGTGGGGGCGGCCGCGAGGGCGGGGGCGGACTCGGGATCGTGCTCGGGATCCTCCTCCTCGTTCAGGTCATCGTCCACGCCCTCGAGTTCGCCGTGGCGGTCGATCTCCGCGCCGAAGGAGCGCAGGAGGTCGAGCACCAGGCCCACCACGATCAGGTAGACGCCGATATCGAAGAGCAGGGCGGTGGCGAGGTGGACATCGCCCCAGACGGGGACCGTGAAGTCGAAGACCGCGGTCTGGAGCACCTGGCCGCCGAAGAAGAGCGGGGTGAGCGCGGCCACCGCCGCCACCACCAGGCCGCCGCCGAGCAGGTAGCCGGCGTGCAGCGGGAGGGTCTCGCCGAGTTCGTAGCGGCCGGCGGCGAGGTAGCGGACCATGAGCGCGGTTCCCGCCACGAGGCCGCCCGCGAACCCGCCGCCCGGCTGGTTGTGGCCGGCGAAGAGCAGGTAGAGGGAGAAGACCACGAGGGTGGGGAAGATCAGGCGAGTTCCCACCTCGAAGATGAGCGACCGTCGTCGGGGGGCGAGGGTGCGCCCACCCGCGAGCCAGCGTTGATCGCGGTGGGGAGCACGGACCCACTCGGGCGGGCCCTGCCGCTGGGAGGAGCCGCGGAGGGTGGAGTCGAGATCGTCGTCGCCGCCCCAGACGAACACGCGGCGGCCGGTGGGGATGCGGTTGCGGGCCGAGTCCACCATGCCGAAGCGGTCGCGGACGAACAGGAGGGAGGCCACCCCGGTGGCGGCCACGAGGATCACCGAGACCTCGCCCATGGTGTCCCACGCGCGGGTGTCCACGAGGGTGACGTTGACGATGTTGTGGCCGTAGCCGTACTCGAGCGTGGCGTCCGGGAAGGCCTCCGAGACGGCCGGGGTGTCCCCGCGGCCGGCCACCGCCACCAGGGCGATCACGGAGACCGCCACGCCGGTGAGGGTGGCGATGGCCACGCGCACCCAGCGGTCCCGGGCGAAGGGCCGGTTGGTGAAGTAGGTGGGCAGGCGGCGCAGGACGAGCACGAAGATGACCAGGGAGACGGTCTCCACCATCACCTGGGTCAGCGCGATGTCCGGGCCGCCATGGACCGCGTAGAGGAGGGCCACCGCGTACCCGGAGACCCCGGAGAGGATCACGGCCTTGAGGCGGCGGCGGGCGCGGGCGGCCATCCACGCGGTGGCACCGGCCACGAGCGCGATCGGGACCTGGCCCCACCAGTCGAACATCTTGATGGACCCGGGGAACGCGGCCGTGGTGAGGGCCACGCCGCCGGCGCCCACCACCACCACGGCGAGGATCACCATGAGGTAGGTGGGCAGCGAGCCTCGCTGGGTGACCGCGGTGACGTCCGCGGAGAAGTTGGTGATCCACCGCATGGTGGCGCGGAAGGCGGAGTCCGCGGAGGGGATCTCGAACCGCTCCTGGAAGCGCTCCACACGGTCCCTGATCAGGAAGATCCCGGTGCCGATCAGGACCACGAGCACGGTGAGCGCGAGCGGCAGGGTGAAGCCGTGCCAGAGCACGAGGTGGCCGGGATCGCCGGGGAAGAGCTCCGCATACGGCATCAGTCCGCCGTCCATGATGGCGGGGACGATTCCGAGGACCAGGGTGATCACGGTGAGGACCACGATGGGTGCCACGATCAGCTTGGAGCGGTAGCGCGGCTCCGCACGCTCGGTGCCGGGGAGGTCCCCGTAGGTGCCGAACGCGCCGAACCAGAAGCGTAGGCCGTAGGCGAACGTGATCACGGAGCCGAGCACGAGGACGGCGAGGGGCCCCCAGTCGGCGGCATCCGCGAAGGCGGTGAGCGTGCCCTCCTTGGCCACGAACCCGGCCATGGGTGGCAGGCCGATCATGGAGCCGGTGGCGATCGCGGCGGCGATGGCGAGCGTGGGCATCACCGTGCGCAGCTTGGAGAGCTTGCGCATGTCACGGGTGCCCACGGACCAGTCGATCACGCCCACGGTGAGGAAGAGCGCGGACTTGAACATGGAGTGGCCCACGAGCAGTGCCATGCCCGCGAGCGCCGTGGCGGCGGTGCCGTAGCCGAGCACGGCGATCAGCATGCCGAGCTGGGAGACGGTGCCGAAGGCGAGGATCAGCTTCAGATCGTGCTGGCGCAGTGCGCGGTAGCCGCCGAGGAGCATGGTGCCCAGGCCCAGCCAGAGGGTGAGGGTGTGCCACGCCACGTCCGTGCCGAACCCCGGCGCGAACCGCGCCACCAGGTAGACGCCCGCCTTCACCATGGCGGCGGCGTGCAGGTAGGCGGAGACCGGGGTGGGCGCTGCCATGGCGGCCGGCAGCCAGAAGTGGAACGGGATGAGGGCGGACTTGGAGATGGCGCCCAGCAGGATGAGGACGAGCAGGACCGAGATGGACCACGGCGGCAGGTTGGGCCCCACGATCCCCTGGGCGCCGTTCTCGATCAGGCGGGAGAGTTCGTAGGACCCGCCCGGAAGCTCGGCGAGCCCGATGATGCCGGCCAGCATCGCGAGGCCACCGAACGTGGTGACGAAGATGGCCTGGGACGCCGCACGCCGCGAGGCCTGGCGCTCGTGGTAGTGGCCGATCAGGAGGTAGGAGAAGACGGTGGTGAGCTCCCAGAACACGTACATCATCAGCGTGTTGTCCGTGGTCACGAGCCCGAGCATGGCTCCCGCGAACGCCACGAACACACCGCCGAACCGGCCCAGCGCCTTGGCCGTGGCGGAGAAGTAGGCGGCGCAGTAGATCAGCACCAGGGCGCCCACGCCGGTGACGATCATGGCCATGGTCCAGGAGAGGGCGTCCAGCCGGAAGTCCAGGTGGAGGCCCAGTTGGGAGACCCAGGGGACGAACTCGTCCACCGATCCGTCCCGGAACACGGCGGGTGCCTGGGTGAGGAACCAGATGGCCGATCCGCCCGGAACGAGGGCCAGGAGCATGAACGCCCGGCGCCCGATCCGGTCCAGGAGCACGGGCGCGAGAAGGGCCGCGATGCCATGCACCAGGACAAGGAGGATCACGGGCGGCCTTCTGGGTCGCGGATTGGGGAGGGTCCGTGGGTAATCCTAACTGGGTGGAGCGTGTGGTCTCGAATGGTGCTCATATTCGGAAGGAGGGCAGGCGGCGGGCGGGCGGCGTGGCGGCGGGTGCCTGCGCCCTGGGGGTGGCGCGGCGGAGGCGGGTGGCGCGGCGGCGGGCCACCCCTGCGCCCTGCGGGCGGGCCCGTGCGGGCTTACGCTTCTGTGCATGAGCTTTGCCGCCGCCGAACGCGCCGCTATCTGCGACACCTTCCTCGAGGTGGGTCCGGACGCCCCCACCCTCAACGAGGGTTGGGACGCCTACGACCTCGCCGCGCACCTGTGGGTGCGCGAGAACCGGGTGGGGATGCGGATGCTCGTGATGATCGATCCGAAGCGGGCGGAGGAGACGCTGCTGCGCGCCGCCAAGCAGGAGAACTCCTTCCTCCGGCTCATCTCGCTCCTCCGTGAGGGGCCGAAGGGTGCGAGCATCTTCCGGCTACCCGGTGTGGAACACCTCGCCAACACGGCCGAGCTGTTCATCCACCACGAGGACCTCCGCCGCGCCGGCCCCTCCCCCCTGCCCCCACGCGAGTTGGACGAGGAGGCCACCAAGGCCCTCACGGGCTCGCTCCGCCGCATGGCCGGGCTCATGTTCCGGAAGGCTCCGTTCGGGGTGGACCTCACCATCCCCGGCGGCGAGACGATCGCGGTCAAGCGCCGCCGCAAGGTGGGCATCCGCGGCGAGGCGGGCGAGCTGTTGCTGTGGGCCTCCGGCCGCACCGGGGCCGCCCACGTGGAACTGGCGGGCCGCCCGGAGGACGTGGCGGAGCTCAAGGCCTCACTCGGGATCTGAGCCCGCCCCGATCCCCCGCAGCTCCCACGCGGACTCGTACGCGGCCGGCTCGAACCCGAGCGCCTCGTTGATGGAGAGCATGTAGCCGTTCTCGTCCGCATTCCACGTGTGGATCCGCTCGGCGGCAGGGTTGACCTCCGGGAGCCACAGGAGCATCTCCGCCTTGATCCACATGCCGAGCCGGTGCCCGCGGTGCTCGCCGTGGACGAACGTGTCCTCCTGCCAGATCCCCGGCCACCCCGGCTCCGGCCACTGCAGCTCCGTGTACGCCACGAGCGCCCCGGACTCATGCTCGGCCGCCACCACGATCCGCTGCATCCCCCGCGCCTCGGCCAGGTCATCCGCGTACGTCACGCGCTCGGGGGTCACATCCTGTTCCTCCGAGGTGAGCCCGGCGCTCGGGATGTCCACGGACATCCTCCGCCGCAACCGCGCGAAGTCCTCCAGGTACCGCTCCGGCGTCCGCCCCTGCCACCGCACGATCCGGTACCCGTCCGCCCTGGCCCGTGCCTCCTCCCCCATTCTCCCGACGGCGGCTCTCCAGTCCTCCCGTCCGCTCCCCTCCCCCGGGATCGTCAGGGTGGAGACGCGCTCGCACTGCTCGAAACGGAAGCCCAGGCTGGTGAGCCAACGGATCTCGGGAGCTCCGCCGTCGACGGCACCGAAACCCGTCTCCGAGCGGATCGCGCCGGGCGCGTCCCCGGGCACGATCGGGCCGGTGCGCCAGACCTGGACGGTGGTGCGGCCGGAATCGGCGAGTTCGCGGCGGACCTGCGCGGCGAGCGCACGGCCCACGCCGCGGCCGCGCGCCTCGGGGGTGACCCAGAGCCAGATGTAGCCGAGTTCGCGGTTCTCCTTCAGCGGGGACTGGACGGAGGCCAGCCCGAGGACCTGGTGGGGCTGGGGGGCCAGGGGGTCGGCGTCGTCGTCGAGGGCGAGGAGGCGGCGGGAGTCCCAGTACCTGACGGACTTCCAGGAGGCGAGGAGGGAGGAGTCGGACTCGTTGAAGTCGCCGTGGCCGTAGATGAGGTGTTCGGCCTCCCGCGTGGCCTGGGTGTAGGCGCGCTGGAGTTCGGTGAGTTCGGTGGCATCCGGGGCGGGGAGGCCGATGTTGATGATCTGTGGCACGGGGGAGAGTCTGGCAGGGCGCGGGCGCGCGGGTCCACGGGTTTTCTAGAGCACGGCCACGCGGGCGATCACGGCGCGGTGGTCGGTGCCGTCCATGTCCACGAGCCAGCCGGCCACGGGCCGCCAGTGGGCGGGGTCCACGTAGATGCGATCGATGGGGGCGCCCATCCAGGCGGGGAGGTCGTCCGGCCAGGTGCCCCAGCCGCCCGCGCCCGTCTGCGCGAGGACGTCCACGTAGCCGCAGGTGGGCATGCCCGCGAGGTGGTCGCGGGTGCCATTGAAATCGCCGCCGAGGATGCCCCACGGCGAGCCGCCGCACAGCGCGAGGCTCCGCTCCATGTCCGCGACCCACTCCAGCCGCATCTCCTCGTGGTGATCGCCGCCGTAGATCCACGTGAAGGGCCAGGGCGTTGCGGGCGGCAGCGCGTGGATCGCCGTGACGAGCGGCCCCTCTGCGGCCGATTCCGCCCGGGCAGATCCGAGGATCGGACTCCCCGCGCTCCGGTACTCCCCGAGACCGGCCGCAATGAGGAGCGAGGTGTCCCGGCTGTCCCCCTTCCGCTCGGGGTGGACGGAGAACTCGAGGCCCTCGTGCGCGAGGAGGTCCCGGATGTGGATCGTATTGATGATCGGGGTTTCCGGAAGGAGGACCACGTCCGCGCTGGCCGAGCGCACGAGCGCCGCCACGTCCTCCGGCGGGACGTTGGCCCACTGGGTGTTCAGGGTGAGGATCGTGAGCTCGCCATCTGCCTCCGGGATGGCGGTGAGCTCCTCCGCCGTGACGAGCGCCCCCGGGTCCAGCCCGCGCTGGGACATCACGCCGAGGTGGGCCGCGCCGGAGGCCGCCGCTGCGAGGGCGAGCGTCAGCGAGATGGCGGGGAACCGCGGGGGTACGGGGCGATTCTTGGCGCGGCTGCGGGGGTTGATCGAGTTGGTGATCCGACGACGGCGGAGACTCGCGCCCACGAACCACACGGCCGCGATGAGGGCTGCGGCGAACGAGCCCACGGCCAGCAGCCCCCGGAAGGAGATGAGCTGGCCGATGGGGTTGGCGTGCTGGAGGCCCACCACCGGCGCGATCGCCATGGCGAGCGCCGCGAGGATGAGGGCGCCCGCCCCGATCCACGCGAGTGCGCGCAGCCACCGCCTCGAATCCATGGCGTCCATCCTGACAGCGGACGGCACGATTTCCGGGGAGCCGCGGACGGAAGGCGAGCCCCCGTCGTCGACGGAAAGACTAGGAGAGCACGTCCTCCGTGGCGGTCTCGTGGACGGGAGCGGGCGTGTGGTCATCGGCCGGCGGGTAGCGGCGGGAGATGGCGGCCAGGATCGCGCCGGAGATGTTGTGCCAGGTGGAGAAGATCGCGGCGGGCAGGGCGGCCTCGGGGGTGAAGTACTGGGCGGCGAGGCCCGCGGCGAGGCCGGAGTTCTGCATGCCCACCTCCACGGCGATGGTGCGGGACTGCTTGTCGGAGCGGCGGGTGAGGCGGCCGAGCAGGTAGCCCAGCCCGTAGCCGGAGAGGTTGTGGAGGATGACTGCCACGAACACGAGTGCGCCGGCGGTCATGAGGGCGTCGTGGGAGCCCGGGATGACCGCGATCACCACGCCGGTGATGGCGAGTACGGAGATCCACGGGAGGATCGGCTCGATCGCCTGCACCACCTTGGGGAGCAGCAGCCGCACCACGAGCCCACCGATCACCGGGATGAGCACGATCTTCACGATGGACATGGCCATGTTGCCGGCATCCACCGGCATGTAGGCGCCCGCGAGCCAGAGGGTGAGCAGCGGGGTCATGAGGGGTGCGAGCAGGGTGGAGATCGAGGTCATGGTGACCGAGAGGGCGGTATCACCCTTCGCGAGGTAGGTGACCACGTTGGAGGAGGTTCCTCCGGGGGCGCAGCCCACCAGGATCACGCCCGCCGCGAGGGCGGGAGGAAGTTGGAGCGCCACAGAGATGCCGAGGCCCAGCAGGGGCATGATCACGAACTGTGCGAGCACGCCGATCAGGATCGGGAGGGGGCGCTTGAAGACGTAGGAGAAGTCTCCGAGGGTCAGGGTGAGACCCATGCCGAACATGATGATCTGCAGGAGCAGGGTCACGTGGGGTGCCCAGCCGCGGAACGGCTCGGGATTGATGACCGCCGCCGCGGCGCCCGCGATCACGAGGAGCGGGAACACCGTGACGGCGATCTTGGCGGAACGTTCTTTGCGCGCGGTCTCCTCGGAGGGAGTCGGCGCCTGAGGGGTGGCTGACTGACTCATGCGGCCAGTCTGCTCTGGCCGTCTCAGGAAATGGGATGGCCGTCCATTAGGTGGACGGCCATCCCCCGTACCTACCTGCGGTTACGTCCGAGGACAGCTCCGAGGATGAAGAGCAGGATGACCGCTCCAATGAGGGCGGTGAAGAAGGAGCCGATCACGGTCTCCCGCTCACCGAGCCCCACGAAGCTGAGCACCCATCCACCGAGGAGCGCACCGATGATGCCCACCACGATGTTCGCGATGGCGCCCATCTGCTCGTCCTTGTTCATGATCTTGCTTGCGACCCAACCGGCCAGTCCGCCGATGATGATCCAACCGAGGATTCCCCAGGGCATGTTGCCTCCCATAACTCAATCTGTTAGTTGCGCCCACCACGCTAACGCCATCGCCGCAGGTGCGCGCGGCGGGGCGGTGTGGGCCGCCGCGGTCGGGCTGCGTGCGCCCGCGCGGCCGGGCTGCCGAGGTGTACGCGATCGGGTGGGGCGGGGCGCGCGGCGTGGCGCGGGCGTGAGCCGCTGCGAGCACGGTGAGTGAGAATGGACCCCATGTCCGAATCCGCGCCCGAGGAGCGCCGCCCGCCCGGTGGGAGGGATGGCCGCCCCCGCCGTGGTGGCGGGTCCGGGCGCGGCCGCCATCCCCGCAGCGGCGGTCACCGCCGCCGCAACCCCAGACCCCACCGCTTCACCGACGAGCAACTCGCGGCCCGCCGCGCCTCCCTCCCGGTCATCACCTACCCGGAGGAGCTCCCGGTCTCCGCGTGCCGCGCGGACATCCGCGAGGCGATCGAGTCCAGCCAGGTGGTGGTGATCTCCGGTGAGACCGGCTCCGGGAAGACCACTCAGCTCCCCAAGATCCTGCTGGAGATGGGCCGCGGCATCACCGGGATGATCGGCCACACCCAGCCGCGCCGGATCGCCGCCCGCTCGGTGGCGGAGCGCATCGCGTTCGAACTCGGCACGGAGCTGGGCGGCATCATCGGCTACCAGGTGCGCTTCACGGACCTCGTCTCCGAGAACACGCTGGTCAAGCTGATGACGGACGGCATCCTGCTCGCCGAGATCCAGCGCGATCCCCTCCTCACCCGCTACGACACCATCGTCATCGACGAGGCCCACGAGCGCTCCCTCAACATCGATTTCCTGCTCGGCTACCTCGCCGGCCTCCTCCCCCAACGCCCGGACCTGAAGATCATCATCACGTCCGCCACCATCGACTCCGCCCGCTTCGCCGCCCACTTCGGGCCCAGGATGGCGATCCCGCGGGACTCGGCCCCCGTCGTCGAGGTCTCGGGCCGCACCTACCCGGTGGAGATCCGGTGGCGTCCCCTCCTGCCCGACGACGACGGCGCCCCCTCCGAGGACACCTCACCGAGGTCCGGGCGCGAGTCCCGTCAGGAGGCGATCGACCAGTTCACCGCCATCTGCCTCGCCGCGGACGAGCTCATGCACGAGGGCCCGGGCGACATCCTCGTGTTCCTCTCCGGCGAGCGGGAGATCCGGGACGCGGAGGAGGCCCTGATCGACCACCTCCGCGAGCGCTACGTGCCCGTGGGTGCCCGCGGCCCGCGCCCGGACGCGGTGGAGATCGTTCCCTTGTATGCGCGGCTCTCCGCCGCGGAGCAGCACCGGATCTTCGAGAAGCACATCCCCCGGCGGATCGTGCTCGCCACCAACGTGGCGGAGACCTCCCTGACGGTGCCGGGCATCCGCTACGTGATCGACCCGGGCACGGCCCGCATCTCGCGCTACTCCACGCGAACCAAGGTCCAGCGCCTCCCGATCGAGCCGATCTCCCAGGCCTCCGCCAACCAGCGCTCCGGCCGCTCCGGCCGCGTGATCGACGGCATCGCGATCCGCCTCTACTCCGAGGCGGACTACGAATCCCGACCGGAGTTCACCGAGCCGGAGATCCTGCGCACCTCGCTGGCCTCGGTGATCCTCCAGATGGCCGCCCTGGGCCTCGGCGACGTGGCCGCGTTCCCGTTCGTGGACCCCCCGGACACGAAGTCCATCCGTGACGGCGTGGCCCAGCTAGTAGAGATCGGCG
>JAUNRP010000049.1:6025-10861 GCA_030544165.1 bacterium | reverse complement strand
GAGCCACGAGACGATGGCCCATGGCAGCGAAAATTCCGCTGAAGGTTCACCGGCAACCACCACCTCGGGGATGGGCGTGCTGATCGAGGGACGGAGCCGTGGGAGCCAGTCCACCTCCTTCAACAGATCTCGTGAGTACGCCGGCGACCTCGGCATCCGCACCGCCAGGCCGTCCCCCAACCGATATACCCAGTTGCTACTTCCCTTCGCACCACTTGGTGCGATGGTGAGGCCGGCAAGAGCCGGTGCCTGGGTGCCGACCAATCGCGCCACGAGGTCCGGATCGGGCATACCGCTCGCCTCCAGGGACGCATTCACTGCCATGGGCACACACTCTCAGTCTGAACGGTCCAGGTCGAACGAATTCCCCGAAGGATGGGCTGAGCACGCGAGCCCTCGCGGAATCCGAGGGACGGGAGGCGGGCGTTCGTTGGTGGCGGAACCCCTGGACTCCACATGCCGCGTGCGCTCCAGCGCCCTAGGCTGGATCTGACACCTCGCCGTGGGTTCCACGGCAGTACGAACCAATGAAGGAGATGGCCATGGCCGTGTACACGCTCCCCGAGCTCCCGTACGACTACGCCGCGCTCGAGCCCCACATCAGCGCGAAGATCATGGAGCTGCACCACTCGAAGCACCACAAGACGTACGTGGACGGCGCCAACACCGCGCTGGAGAAGATGGCGGAGGCACGCGAGAAGGGTGACTTCGGCACCATCGGCAAGCTCGAGAAGGACCTCGCCTTCAACCTGGGCGGCCACCTGAACCACTCGGTGTTCTGGAAGAACATGGCGCCGGACGCGGGCGGCGAGCCCGAGGGTGAGGTCGCGGAGGCGATCAAGGACTCCTTCGGCACCTTCGATGCGTTCAAGAAGCAGTTCGACGCTGTGGCCACCTCGATCCAGGGCTCCGGCTGGGCCGTGCTCGCCTTCGACTCGGTCTCCGACAAGCTGGTGACCTTCCAGATGTACGACCAGCAGAACAACGTGCCCGTGGGCACCCTCCCCCTCCTCCAGTTGGACATGTGGGAGCACGCCTTCTACCTCGACTACCTCAACGTCAAGGCGGACTACGTGAAGGCGTGGTGGAACGTGGTCAACTGGGAGAACGTGGCAGAGCGCCTGAGCGCACTCAAGCCCGCCAAGGGGCACATCGCCTGATCTGCACCTCCAGGGGCCTGTGACGGCGGAAACGACCGGACGGGCCTCAGGCTGACTGAGAACGAGAGAACGGCCCCGGATCACTCCGGGGCCGTTCTCGTGCATCTACGGGGCGCGTAGCGCTCCTAGTGGGCGTGCTTCCCGGTGGAGAACTCCATCACGAACCCGATGGTGCCGATCGCGGCAACGATGACCGCGGGGACCATCATCCACCAGCCCGCCGCCACCGCGAGGAAGGCGAGTCCGGCGCCCGCACCCGCCACGAGCGGCCACCAGGACGTGGGAGAGAAGACACCCACCTCCCCCGTGGACTCGGAGATGTCCGCATCCGGCCTGTCCTCCCAGCGGTCCTCGATCTTGATCCGGCGGCCGAGGAGCCAGAGGTACCCGGCAATCATGAAGGCCATCAGGGCCAGCATCACGAACACGGTGGAGCCGATCGGCTCCAGGTCCGACACCATCATGTACACGATCGTCACGGGGATGAAGAAGACACCGAGGACGATGAACGTCACCGTCTCCACATTGAGGGCGACCTTCGGCTGCTTGGTCTCGTGCTGGCTCACTGGTGGTCTCCTCGCGGAAGAAGGGCGGCGTTGTCCATGGCGGCCACCTCGGGGTGGTGCAGGTCGAAGGCCGGCTGCTCGGAACGGATCCGGGGCAGCGAGGTGAAGTTGTGGGAGGGCACCGGGGAGGCGGTGGCCCACTCGAGGGAGCGACCGAAGCCCCACGGGTCATCCACGAACACCGTGCGCGGCCCGCGCTGGGTCTTGATGACGTTCCAGATGAAGAACAGCGTGGAGACCGCCACCAGGAAGGATCCCACCGTGGAGACCTGGTTGAGGACCGTGAAGTTGTCCTCCACCATGTAGTCCGCGTAGCGGCGCGGCATGCCCTCCACGCCCAGCCAGTGCTGCACGAGGAACGTGAGGTGGAAGCCGGGGAACAGGAACCAGAAGTGGATCTTGCCGAGGCGCTCGTCCAGCATCCGGCCCGTCCACTTGGGCCACCAGAAGTAGAAGCCCGCGAACATCGCGAACACTACGGTGCCGAACACCACGTAGTGGAAGTGGGCCACCACGAAGTAGGAATCGTGCACGTGCCAGTCCATGGCGGGGCTGGCCAGGATGATGCCGGTCAGTCCGCCGAACAGGAAGGTGAACAGGAAGCCGAGCGCCATGAGCATCGGGGTCTGGAAGGTGATCTTCCCGCGCCACATGGTGCCGATCCAGTTGAAGAACTTCACGCCCGTGGGGACCGCGATCAGCATGGTCATGAGCGAGAAGAAGCCCAGCATGATCGCACCGGTGGTGTACATGTGGTGCGCCCACACGGAGACCGAGAGGGCGGCGATCGCGATGGTGGCGAACACCAGGGTCTTGTAGCCGAAGATCGGCTTGCGGGAGAAGACCGGGATCACCTCGGAGATGATGCCGAAGAAGGGCAGGGCGATGATGTACACCTCGGGGTGCCCGAAGAACCAGAACAGGTGCTGGTAGAGCACCGGTCCGCCGGACTCCACGGCGTAGATCCCTCCGCCGAGCACGCGGTCGAAGAGGAGGCCGAACAGGGCCGCCGCGAGGGTGGGGAAGCACATCAGCACCAGGATCGAGGTGATGAGGATGTTCCAGGTGAAGATCGGCATGCGGAACATGGTCATGCCGGGAGCGCGCATGGTCATGATGGAGGCGATGAAGTTGACGGAACCGAAGATGGTTCCGAATCCGGTCATCGCCAGGCCACCGATCCACAGGTTGATGCCCACCGAGGGCGTGTAGGCCGTGGTGGAGAGCGGCACGTAGCCCGTCCATCCCATGGAGGCGGCACCGCCCGGGACCAGGAAGCCGGCGCACACCATGATGCCGCCGAACAGGAACAGCCAGTAGGCGAACATGTTCAGGCGCGGGAACGCCACGTCCGGCGCTCCGATCTGGAGCGGGACCATGATGTTGCCGAACGCCGTGAAGAGCGGCGTTGCGAACAGGAACAGCATGATCGTGCCGTGCATGGTGAAGAGCTGGTTGAACTGGTCCTTGGACTGCAGCATCATGCCGGGCTCGAACAGCTCGATCCGGATGAGCATGGCCATCACGCCAGCGATGATGAAGAAGAAGAACGCGGTGTAGAGGTAGAGGTACCCGATCACCTTGTGGTCGGTGGAGGTGATCCACGAGACCATCGTGGCGCCGAAGCCCTGCTTCTCACGGCGAAGGCCGGGAACGAACTCGGTGTCCTGGGGCTGCTGTTCGATGATTGCCATTAGTTGGAACCTCCTGTGGTGCCCCACCTGTTCAGTTCGGGTCCGAGGACTCCCTCGTTGCCTGCGGCGCGCAGTTCCTCCATCTGCGCGTCGAACTCGGCCTGCGAGACCACCTCGACCTTGAAGAGCATCTCCGAGTGGAACTCACCGCACATCTCGGCGCACTTGCCCATGTAGGTACCCTCCACCTGCGGAGTCACCTGGAACTCGTTGGAACGGCCCGGGATCATGTCCGTCTTGTAGAGGAAGGCGGGGATCCAGAAGGCGTGGATCACATCGCGCGAGTGGACCTCGAACCGCACCGTCTGGTCCACCGGGAGGTAGAGGGTGGGGAGGTGCTCCGCATCGCCCTCCTCGCCGGTGAGGATGAACCGCTCCCCGGAGTAGAACACGCCGGGCTCGATGTAGTTGAAGTCCCAGCTCCACTGCTTGCCGTAGACCTCCACCGTCATGTCCGGCTCGGCCGAGGTGTCCAGCACATCGTCGATCGCGCGCTGGGAGAAGACGAACAGCACGCCCACCAGCACGATCGGGATGATGGTGTACATCAGCTCGAGCGGAACGTGGTACTGGAGCTGAACCGGAAGCTCGTCATCGTCCTTGCGCTTCCGGTAGACGATGATCGCCCAGATCATCAGGCCCCAGGCGATCACACCCACCGCGAGGGCCGCGATCCACGAACCGTTCCAGAACGAGATGATCGTCCCGGTCTTGTCGGTGATTCCGGGCTGGGAGGGGAGGAAGCCCGTGGAGATATCGGTGTTACAACCAGCGAGGAACAGTGTGAGCACAACCGCTATCGCGGCTGCTCGCACCGTTCGGCGCGGCTGGGTGGTGTGAGGGGTTCGCACCGCTGAAGCCTTCCGACGCACATGACGATCTCGGGACGTAGGTCCCGCCACTGGCAAGCGTATAGGATCGCCCCCGAATTTTCGCGGCACCGTGCGCCATTTGGACCAGAAATGTGGCCCTAGTTCAGGGAGTTCGCTCCCGGCCCGCCCACGGCAGCGTCACGAGGAGGGATGTACCCGAGGACCTCCACCACCGTTCCGATGGCCGGAGACGTCCCGGATGCCGGCACCTGGATGACCACGCGCGAGCCCACGGGGGCTCCGATCAGGGCATCCAGCGGCGTGCCCTGGCCCAGCGGAACCGCCTCGGGGTAGCCCTGCGCCCACGTGTTCCCGCCATCCACGCCGTCCCAGGTGGCCAGGTGGTAGGCGGCCACCACGAGTCCGGTCTCCCCCACGGGCTCGCCCGAGCCCTCGGCCACCACGGTGCCCACCACCTCGGTGGGCTCAGGAGCGTCCGGATCGATGCTGAGCGTGGGCTGCGCTCCGAGCGCGCCCTCCACGCTCATCGGCAGGTTCGCCAACTCCCCGGTCTCGCGCGCGTCGGCCTCACCGAACATCTCGT
>JAUNRP010000049.1:0-5925 GCA_030544165.1 bacterium | reverse complement strand
CCCTCGTGCAGGGTCTCCACCTGCAGGTCCGCCGGTGGCTCGGCCGGGAACTCCAGCACCGGCTGCTCACCAAACGCACCCGTCACGGTGGGCATTCCGACGACGCCTCCCGCACCCGGGTCCGCCGTCTCGCCTCCCGCAGGGGCGGTGGTCTGCCCATCCCCTCCCGCGGGGGCGGTGGTCTCTCCCCCGTTTCCACTCCCGCCACATCCGGCGAGTGCGAGGGCCGCCGCGAGGGCGAGCGAGGTCAGGGCGGTTCGGCGCATCAGGAATCCGTTTCGTGGGGGGAGGCTCAGGCGGTCAGTGAGAGCGAACGATCAGTGGAACGACTCGCCGCACGCGCAGGATCCGGCTGCCTGGGGGTTGTCGATCGTGAAGCCCTGGCGCTCGATCGTGTCCGCGAAGTCGATGGTGGCACCGTCCAGGTAGGGCACGGACATCTTGTCCACCACCACCTCCACGCCCTCGAAATCGCGCACGGCATCGCCGTCCAGATCGCGCTCGTCGAAGTAGAGCTGGTAGATCAGTCCGCTGCAGCCGCCCGGCTGCACGGCGATCCGCAGGCGCAGGTCATCGCGACCCTCCTGCTCGAGGAGGCTCTTCACCTTGGTGGCGGCAGCGTCCGTGAGGAGGACGCCGTGTTCGGCGGTGGCCTGGGACATGTGGTGCTCCTTCATTGAACCGTCTGTGGTGAGACTACGTGGCCGCGGCCCGGTTCTGCGAATTCCGCGGGGACCAGGTGCGCGCCACGCGTGCTACCACCTGTGCAACATCGCCCGGGCTGAAAGTGTTCCCCTCCGTGGTGGAGGAGCCCACGATCCCGAGGCCCGCGCGCGCCCGCCGGGAGGTCTGGTCCTCTCCCGAGATCACCGCCACCGGCACGGCGGCCTCGAGCGCCGCCTCGCCCACCACGGTCAGCATCGAGGTGTCCATGGCGGCCGCGTCCAGCGAGGGCACCACCACGATCGCGAGGTCCGCCTCCTCCACCAGCCTCCCGATCCCGGCCTGTTCCCCCACCCACGGCGCCTCGTGCACGTATCGCGCCCCCAGCACCAACAGCGCGAATCCTGCCCCTCCCCCGAGCCCGCTCCCGGGCGCCGTGGAGTGGCGCAGCGGCCGCCCCTCCACCAGGTCCGCCCGCACGTGCTCCCGCTCGATCCCGGCGGCCCATTCCCCTACCTCCAGGTCGCGCCGCTGCGCCTCCTCCGCCCCCACCACGCTGGCGAGGGCCGCTCCCGCACCCCCCAGTCCCACCAGTGGCAACGACGACGACGCCACCAGTTCCAGCACCGTCTCCCCGAGCGCGGTACGCGCCTGTCCCACGGAACCGAAGCGTTCGGTGAGGGCCGCGAGAAGTCCCCGCCCGCCGTCGTGGACGGTGAGGGGACACAGGGCCACGGAGATGCGGGACGCACCCCCAGCGAGGGCGTCGGCGATGGGGGTGGCGAGTGGCGCCGTCGAGCCGGAGAGAGACTCTTGGGCGAGGCATGCGGCGCCATCGATGAGGACGTGCCCCTCCGGGAGGTGCCCCGAGGCAGATTCCGCCACGCCGAGGCCGTGGTGTGGGAGGGGCACGATGGTGAGGGAGTCGTCCGGGTTCCAGGCCGACCACGCCCCGCGAATGGCCTCCGCGTACTCGGTGGCGGGGGCCTCCTCGGTGGTGGGGACGGCGATCAGGACCTTCACGGCCTCACCCCTCCCCCACCTTCCACGTGGGGCAACGCCCATGAGTGTGGCATTCTGGGGCGCATGAATCGCACGTTCCGAATCGCGGCCTCGGCACTCGCCGTGGCCGGACTCGCCGCCTGTGCGGGACCGGACGTGGAGCCCGTGCCCGCCGCGGATGTGGCCGCCGAGATCGCCGACATGTACGAGGAGGAGATCGGTGCCCGCCCGGACGTCACGTGCCCGGGAGACCTCGAGGCGCGGGTGGGGGTGGAACTCGTGTGCGAGTTCACCGCCGGCACGCCGGCCCAGGTGTTCGAGGTGACGGCCACCGTCAGCTCGGTGAGCTCGGACGGGACCGTGGTGTTCGACTTCGTGGAGACCCCGCGCGAGGACGAGGAGACGGCCACGGAGACGGCCAGCCCGTAGGGCCGCATCACTCCGCCAGCGTGCCGGAGAGCCGGGCCAACATCAGGGCCTCGGCGAACATCGCGCCCTTCAACTCCCCCAGGTGGAGGGACTCGTTGCCGGAGTGGGCGCGCGAGTCGGGATCCTCGATCCCCGTGACCAGGACCTCGGCGTCCGGGAACTCCCGCGCCAGGTCCGCGATGAACGGGATGGAACCGCCAATTCCCGTCTCCACCGCGTCCGTTCCCCAGGCGGTGGACATGGCCCAGCGCGCCAGCCGCATGGCCTCGGAGTCCGAGGGAGACCTGAACGCCGGTCCGAGCTCCCCGCGGGTGACCGTGACCTGCGCGCCGAGGGGTGCATTCGCCTGTAGGTGCTCCTCGAGCAGCCCGTAGGCGCGTGCCGGATCCTCACCGGGCGCGATGCGCAGGGAGAGTGCGGCGCGGCAGGTGGGCTGGATGGTGTTGGAGCGCTTGGCCACGCTGGTGGCGTCGAATCCCACGATGGAGATGGCCGGCTTGGTCCACAGCCGGGCGGTCAGGGAGCCGGATCCGGCCAGGTGGGCGCCCGGCAGGAGGCCGGTGTCCGCCCGGAAGTCCTCCTCGGGGTACTCCAGCGCGGCGTCGTCGTACCCGGCGAGGCCGGAGACGGCCACATTACCCGCCTCATCGTGCAGCGTGGCGAGCAGGCGGCACATGAGGGTGGGCGCGTCCAGGATGGGGCCGCCGAACATGCCCGAGTGGAGGGCGTGATCGGTGACGCGGACCTCCACCTGTGCCTCCACGAGCCCGCGGAGGGTGGTGGTGAGGGCGGGGGTACCCACCTTCCAGTTGCTGGAATCGAGGACGAGGGCGAGATCGGCGGCCAGCTCGTCGTGGTGGTCGCGGAGGAAGGGGACGAATGAGGGCGAGCCCACCTCCTCCTCCCCCTCGATGAAGACGCGGACGCCCGCCCTCAGGTGCTCGCCGAGCGCACGGATGGCGCCGAGGTGGGCCGCGATCCCGGCCTTGTCATCCGCTGCGCCGCGGCCGTACATGCGCTCCCCGCGCACCTCCGGCTCGAACGGGTCCTCCTGGTCCCAGTCCTCCACCGCTCCCGGGGGCTGGACATCGTGGTGGGCGTAGAGCAGCACCACGGGCGCGCCCTCCTCCCCATCCCGGCGCCCCAGCACGGCTGGCCGGCCGGGCGTCCCGTCCTCGGCGGGTGAGGAGGTGATCCGCACCTCCAGGCCGGCCGCGCGGAAGAGATCGGCAACCTCCGCGGCGGAGGCATCCAGGGTGGTCTGATCGAACGAGACAGCCGAGACCGAGGGGATCCGGACCAGGGCCTTCAGGTCCTCAAGGATGCCCTCGAACTCGGAATCGACACGGGCGCGCAGTTCATCGATGGTGATCACGCTCCCAACGTTACCCCCGGATTCAGAGCCCCTCCGGTCACGTAGGATTGGCGGGTGCTGTTCAAGAAGAAGACCCCCGAGGCCGCCCCGGTCGAGATCGCAGAGCCAGAGAACCTCTCCGGCAAGGGCCGCGCCACGCCCACGCGCAAGGAAGCGCAGGCCGCCCGCCACCGCCCGCTCGTGATCAACGACCGCAAGGCCGCCAAGGCGGCGCAGCGCGAGGCCCGCAACGAGGCGTACGCCAAGCAGCAGCACGCCATGGAGCACGGGATCGACAAGTACCTGCCGCCGCGTGACAAGGGCCCGGTGCGGAAGTTCGCCCGCGACTTCATCGATGCCGGTTTCAACTTCGGTGAGATGTTCATGCCGCTCGCCCTCGGCCTCATGGGCGTGGTGCTCCTGTTCGGCCTGCTCCAGCAGGCGGAGCTGTACGTGTACACCACCATGGGCATGTACGCCGTCATCTTCCTGGGGCTCGGCCACGCACTGCTCGAGTCGCTGCGGATGTACCGCACCGCCAAGCGCTACTTCCGGGAGGAGGAGATCCCGAAGGGCACCACGTTCTACGGCTTCTCCCGCGCGTTCCAGGTGCGCCGCTGGCGCATGCCCAAGCCCCAGGTGAAGCGCGGCGAGTGGCCGCAGGCCACGATGACGCCGCTGGAGGAGCGGTAGGGACGGGGCGGTTGCTCCGTCGTCGGGAAAGTGTGGGATCCCCGGTCTAGGCTGGACGGCACACGGACTCAGCCACGCGAACAAGGAGCGGCGCAATGGTGGGACAGCGGTACCTCGGGCACAGCGGCCTCAAGATCAGCGAGATCATCTACGGGAACTGGCTGACGCACGGCTCGCAGGTGGAGAAGGACACGGCGATCGCGTGCATCCGCGCGGCGCTGGACAACGGGATCACCACCTTTGACACCGCGGACGTCTACGCCAACGGCGAGGCGGAGAAGGTGATGGGTGAGGGCCTGGCCGGGGAGCGCCGGGAATCGCTGGTGGTGCTGACCAAGGTGTACTGGCCCACCGGGCCCAAGGGGCCGAACGATGCGGGACTGAGCCGCAAGCACATCATGGAGTCGATCGACGGCTCGCTCCGGCGCCTGGGGATGGACTACGTGGACGTCTACCAGGCCCACCGCTATGACGTGGAGACCCCGCTCGAGGAGACCATGCAGGCGTTCGCGGACGTGGTGCGCGCGGGCAAGGCCCACTACATCGGCGTCTCGGAGTGGACGGCGGACCAGATCCAGGCGGCGCACGCGATGGCGCGGAGCCTCGGCGTCCAGCTCATCTCCAACCAGCCGCAGTATTCGATGCTGTGGCGGGTGATCGAGGACGAGGTGGTGCCCATGTGCGAGCAGCTCGGCATGGCGCAGATCGTGTTCTCCCCCATCGCGCAGGGCGTGCTCACCGGCAAGTACCTGCCCGGCCAGCCCGCCCCGGAGGGCTCGCGCGGCACGGACACCAAGGGTGGGGCGAACTTCGTGAAGCGCTTCACGGAGAACGAGGACCTGCTCGAGCGCGTGCAGTTGCTGAAGCCCACGGCGGACGAGCTCGGACTCACCCTCGCCCAGCTCGCGGTGGCGTGGATCCTGCACCGCCGCAACGTGGCCGCTGCGATCATCGGGGCCTCCCGCCCCGAGCAGGTGGTGGAGAACGTGAAGGCATCTGGGGTTCAGATCCCGGAGGGCATGATGTGGCGGATCGACGAGATCCTGGGGGACGTGGTGGTGCGCGATCCCGGCCTCACCCGCGCGGGGATGCCGCAGGCACGCCCGTAGCGGGACCTACCGCGCCAGCGCCCGGTTCATCCGGCCGGGCCAGCTCGGCCCCTCGTACACGAACGCCGTGTACGCCGTCAGCAGGTCCGCGCCCGCGTCCAGGAACTGCCGCCCGTGCTCGGGCGTGAAGATCCCGCCGGAGGCCATGATCACGCCGCGGTGGCCCAGGTGCTTCCGCAGCAGCCCCACCACCTCCAGCGCCCTTCCGCGCAGGGGCGCGCCCGAGAGCCCGCCGGGCCCGAACTCGTGGGTGATCGTGGTGTTGGTGGCGGCCACGCCGGCGAGCCGCTCGGCCTTGGCCAGCTCCGCCACCTCCCCCACCTGCTCGTCCGTGAGATCAGGGGCGATCTTGACCAGGAGGGGTACCTCGCGGCCGGTGGCCCGGGTGGCCTCCTCCCGCACGGTGCGCAGGATGGGGGCGAGGGCCTCCGCGTCCTGCAACTCCCGCAGCCCGGGGGTGTTGGGCGAGGACACGTTCACCACCAGGTAGTCCGCCCACCGGGCCAGGTGCCGCGCCGAGGTGGCGTAGTCCGCAGCCGCGTCCTCGAGCGCCGTCACCCTGCTCTTCCCGATGTTCACCCCGACGACGACGCCGCGCCCCTTCGCGGTGGCGCGCAGCTTCCGTAGCCGCTCACCCACCGCCACGGCGCCCTCGTTGTTGAAGCCCATGCGGTT
>JAUNRP010000048.1 GCA_030544165.1 bacterium | reverse complement strand
ACCGCCTCCTTGAAGTCCCGCCCCGCCTGCGGGTAGTCCGCATCGAAGTCGCGGTTGTAGACGGGGAGCTCGCCGATTCCGATCTCGCGGAGCTCCACGCCCTCGGGCGCCATCTCCACGAGAGCGTTCGCGAGCATCCGGTTCATGGAGTCCTTGGAGAGGGATCCCACGATGTAGCCGATCGTCGTCATCAGTCTGTCCTTATCTTCTTGGAGCGGTGCCACCGGCACCCGTGCGAGTAGTTGAGGATTCAACTATACGGGTTGGGAGCTGGTGCGCAAGCTGGTCCCGCAATGTGTTGCCCACGCCACTCCTTATGCCGCTCACCCCACGCCCGCGCTTAGCCCCCTCGCGGTTCCCCGCCCCCACGCGCCTCGGCTTCCCCCCGCGTACGCCCCCAAAAGGCCCCCCCGGGCGGCGCCGCCACCCTCCCCGCCAACATGCGCGAAGAATTCACACATGCCCAGTGATTTCACACGGGCATCTGTGACGAGTTCGCGCATGTCCCCGCAAGCCCCCCGATGACAACGACACTTGCCGACGACACGGGCGCGAAAATCGGCTCCGACACGCATTTCTCATCGGCAACAGTCGTTGTCATGGGGCAGGAGGTGGCAGGAGGAGGGATGAGGGGACTGGAGGGGCGTGGGGGTGCGCCGGGACGAAAATCTGGCGCACCCTCACGGAAAAGGAAGAGAGGGGGCTGCCCGAAGGGCTAGGGCTTGGGGTCCTCCGTACCCGGGCCTACGGCGGGCATCTCAACGCCCTCCACCTCCACCGATCCATCCGCGTACTCGAGGCTGGGCATCAGCGAATCGAACTCCGCGTCTGTCTCCTTACTACCAATCCGCATCCCGTAGAAGGAGCGGTGGATGAAGAACAGCGCCACGGCCAGGAACACGGCCGAGATCACGCTCGTCCACAAGGCGCCACCCGCCGCAGCAACGGACACCGCCAGTTCCACGGCCAGCAGGCCGAACAGGGTGGTGAACTTGATGACCGGGTTCATGGCCACGGAGGAGGTGTCCTTGTAGGGATCGCCCACGGTGTCGCCCACGATGGTGGCGTCGTGCAGATCGGTGCCCTTGGCCTGGAGGTCCACCTCCACGAGCTTCTTGGCGTTGTCCCACGCGCCGCCGGCGTTCGCCATGTAGTTGGCCTGGTAGAGGCCGAACAGGGCGATCGAGATCAGGTAGCCAATAAAGAAGAAGGGCTCCAGGAACGCGAACGCGAGCGTGATGAAGAAGATCCCGAGGAAGAGGTTCAGCATGCCGCGTTGCGCGTACTGGGTGCAGATCTCCACCACCTTCATGGAATCGGAGGTGGAGGCGCGCTTGGCGGTGGCATCCAACTGGATGTTGTCCTTGATGAACTCCACGGCCCGGTAGGAGCCGGTGGTCACCGCCTGGATGGTGCCGCCGGTGAACCAGAAGATCACGGCGCCGCCGGAGATGAGGCCCAGGAGGAACGGGGCGTGCATGATCGAGAGCTTGCCCAGATCCGCAGCAAGACCGTCGGTCAGCAGCATGATGATGGAGAAGATCATGGTGGTGGCGCCCACCACGGCCGTGCCGATCAGCACCGGCTTGGCGGTGGCCTTGAAGGTGTTGCCGGCGCCGTCGTTGTCCTCGAGCAGGAGCTTGGCGCGGTCCCAGTCCGGGGTGATGCCGAACTCCTCCTGGATCGAATCGGTGATCCCCGGGATCTCCTCGATCAGCGAGAGCTCGTACACGGACTGTGCGTTGTCCGTGACCGGCCCGTAGGAGTCCACCGCGATCGTCACAGGCCCCATCCCCAGGAAGCCGAACGCCACCAGGCCGAACGCGAACACGGCCGGGGCGATCATGATCTCGCCCAGATTCAGCCCGGCGATCAGATACGCCCCGCCCATCAACACCACGGTGGCCAACCCCAGCCAGAACGCCGCATAGTTTCCGGCCACCATGCCGGAGAGGATGTCCAGGGAGGCCCCGCCCTGCCGCGCGGAGGTCACCACCTCGCGCGTGTGCTTGGACCCGGTGGAGGTGAACACCTTCACCAGCTCCGGGATCAACGCCCCGGCGATCGTGCCGCAGGAGACGATCCCGGCGAGCTGCCACCACAGCGCCCCGTCGTCCAGCCCCGCCAGCATGAAGTAGGACGTCACGAACGTCAGCACGATCGAGATCGCGGAGGTCAGCCACACCAGCGCGGAGAGCGGCGTCTCGAAATTCATGGAGCTCGCCGAGCCAAACTTCCTCGTGGCCATCCAGTCGTTCCCGTGGTACGCCACCGCGGAGGCGATCACCATCACCGCGCGCACCGTGAACAGCCACACCAGCAGCAGCGCCTGGATGGAGGAGTCCGCCACGGCGAGCGTCAGGAAGGTCACCAGCGCCACGCCGGTCACGCCGTAGGTCTCGAACCCATCCGCGGAGGGGCCCACGGAATCGCCCGCGTTGTCACCCGTGCAGTCGGCGATCACGCCGGGGTTGCGGGCGTCGTCCTCCTTGATCTTGAAGACGATCTTCATCAGGTCAGAGCCGATGTCCGCGATCTTGGTGAAGATACCACCGGCGATCCGCAACGCCGAGGCACCGAGGGACTCACCGATCGCGAAGCCGATGAACGTGGCCCCCGCCAGCTCGCCCGGAATCACCAGCAGGATCAGCAGCATGATCGCGAGCTCCACGGAGATCAGCACCATCCCCACGGACATGCCGGACTTCATGGGGATCTGGTACACCGGGAACGGCTTGCCGCGCAGCGAGGCGAACGCCGCCCGCGAGTTCGCGAACGTATTGATACGGATGCCGTACCACGCCACCGCGTAGGAGCCCGCCATGCCCAGGAGCGAGAATCCCAGGATCACGCCCACGCGCCACCACGGGTAGCCCACCAGGAACTTGAAGTACACCAGGATCACGGCGGCGATGAACGCCCACAGCACCAGGAGGAACTTGCCCTGCTGCACCAGGTACGCCTTGCACGTGGAGTAGATGAGTTCGGAGATCTCCCGCATCGCGCTGTGCACGGGCAGGTCACGGATCTGCCGGTAGCTGTGCACCCCGAACACGAGCCCCGCCACGCACACCACCATCCCGAGCCACAGGATCACGGGGCCGGAGAGCCCCAGGATCTGCACCACGCCGAGGTCCGGGACCTCAACGTCCGCCTCCGAGGCCATGGGGAGCACCACGCGGCCAGCCGCCGCCAGTGACAGGGGGAGCATGCGATTCTCCTTCGTTGGAAATCCGCTTTCACCCTAGGCTTCCCCGCTCGTCCCGGGGCGGGAACAAGGTCCCCCGATTTCCCGACGACGTGCGCCCGCCGTCCAGCCCCTCGGCCGGCTCCGATGGGGGAGGGGGCCCGACGACGGCGGCGCGTCTTCCAGCCCCGCCTCGCCCATGACTCTGGCGGCTCAGGCCCGACGGCGGGGGGTGGGGTTTCGTACGTCACCCGAGCTGCGTCGTCGGGGGGTCAGGGAATCGAAACCATAACAATGAGGTCTCAGACTAGGACTTCGGTCCGCAGTGGCCCCGAAGTGCGGTTAGACTCGCGAACGTCTAATTGCGGACACCCTGCGTTTGGTTGTGCGTCAATCATGGCCACTTCCGCTCGCGGTAAGGAAATCCCCTAGGAGGAACATTGAAGACGAGGCGACTCAAGGCCGCCGTCGCGGTAACCGCGGCTGGCGTGCTTGCGCTTTCGGCGTGCACCTCGGGTGGTGGCGAGACCCCCACCACCCCGGCAGGCGGCACCACCGCAGCCGAGGAGACCACGACTGCAGCCGAGGAAACCACCACAGAGGCTGAGACCACTGAGGAGACCGAGGCCCCCACCACGGAGGAGACCACCGAGGCTGCTCCCGCGGCTGAGGCTCCCCCCACTGACACGAGCGACAACCCGGCGTGTCTCCAGGATATTGGCGTCACCGCCACCGAAGAGGGCGAGATCTTCTTCTCGACCGGCGAGCAGGAGTACTCCGGCTACAACACGATCACCGCTGACACGTACTCCACGTACAACAGCGTGATCTCCGGCCAGATGACCTCCGGCTTCATGTACTTCGGCACGGACGGCACCATCTGCCGTAACACCGACTTCGGTACGTTCGACCTGGTCTCGGGCCTCGGCGGCGATGATGAGCCGATGGTTGTGGAGTACACCATCTCCGATGACGCGGTGTGGTCTGACGGCACCCCGATCACCATCAACGACTACCTCCTGGACTGGGCTGCCCAGAATCCCGAGTTCGTGATGGAGGGCGAGGAGAACCCCGTGTTCAACCACGTCTCCTCCTCCGGCCCGGTCTACATCCCCGAGGGCCCGCAGGGTGAGGTCGGCGGAAAGACCTTCACGGTCGAGTACTCCGAGAAGTACCCGGACTGGCAGCTCATGATCGGTGGCACGCTGCCCGCGCACGTCCTCGCCGAGTCGGCTGGACTGACCTCCGACGAGCTCGCGCAGGCCGTTCTCGACCGCGACGCCGAGACCGTGAAGTCCGTGGCGGGCTTCTGGAACGGTGAGGGTGGCTGGCTCTCCGAGCCCGGCCAGCTCCCGGACCCGGCGATCGCGCCGTCCTCCGGCCCCTACCAGCTCATGCCGAATGGCTGGGTTGCCGGCCAGTCGATCACCCTCGAGCCGAACCCGGCCTGGTGGGGCACCCCGCCGGCCACGAGCAAGCTCACCTTCCGCTTCCTTGACGCGGGCCAGCACGTCCAGGCCCTCGCCAACCAGGAGCTGCACGTGATCGATCCGCAGGCCACCGTTGACACGATCCTGCAGCTCGAGGCTCAGGGCGATGCGGTGACCATCCTCCAGGGCTCGACCCTGACCTGGGAGCACCTGGACTTCAACTTCCGTGGCGAGTGGGTGAACGAGGACCCGATCACCGAGGCCGAGGCTGCTGACCCGACCGTCCAGGAGGAGACCGAGGCGGAGACCGTCCCGGCCGCCCTCTTCTCGGACGAGGCCGGTGGTCTGGCCGCTCGCGAGGCGTTCGCCCTCTGCGTGCCGCGTCAGGCGATCGTTGACACCCTCATCGCGCCGCTCTCCCCGGACACCACCCTCATGAACGCCCGCGAGGTGTTCCCGTTCCAGGACACGTATGACGAGGTCGTCTCGGCTGCCTACGACGGCCGCTACGACGTGGTCGACCTGGACGCGGCTCGCGCCAAGTTCGAAGAGGCTGGTCTTGAGGATGGCGTGACCCTGCGCCTCGGCTACAACGGCCCGAACCCGCGCCGTCAGTCCACGGTGGAGCTGATCAAGGCCTCCTGTGACCAGGTTGGCTTCAACGTTGAGGACGTGTCGAACAACCAGTTCTTCACCCGCACGCTCCCCAACGGTGCGTACGACGTGGCGCTGTTCGCCTGGGCGGGCTCCGGCCAGATCGCTTCCGGCCAGAACATCTACGCGAACGACGAGTCGGGCCGTCCGAACCCGCAGAACTACGGCGAGTACTCGAACCCCGAGGTCGACGCTGCGTTCCGGACCCTCGCCTCCTCGCTTGACAGCTCGGTTCACACCGAGCAGATCAAGATCATCGAGCAGCACCTCTGGGATGACCTCTTCGGTCTGCCGATCTACGCCCACCCGGGCGTTGCCGCTCACGACTCCAACCTGGAGAACGTGATCGACACGGCTGGCCAGGACGGCGTGTCCTGGAACGCCTCCCAGTGGGCGTTCGCTGAGTAATCAGCACCCCGGTGGTGGGGCACGGGCCTCCCGGGTCCCACCACCACCGCTCCCCGGCTGACCGCCGGCGGGCACCGCGCACCGAGTGCGCTGGGAGCCCCACTGGCTCCCGATGCTCCAACCCGTGGGGCAGGTGGCGATTCGCCACCTGCCCCACGCGTTTGCGAAGCATACGCAAAGTAGAGCAAACTGCTCTCCAACGCCGCTCCCCGTGACCCCGGGGTTAGGCTGTCACCCTGTTCCCCTTGCGGGGTGATCCCCGGAACTGACAACCGGCCCTCTGCCACCAGCGGCGGACCGGGAGGCGTAAGGATTCGTTCGTGGTCAAATACATTCTCCGGCGCGTGGCCATCTCCACGGTGGTGCTGCTGGTGGGCTCGGTGCTCCTCTACTTCCTGATCACCATCTCCGGTGATCCGCTCGAGGACCTACGAGAGTCCCAGAGCCCGAACCGTGACAACCAGATGCGCCAGCGCTCCGCGAACATGGGCCTCCACCTCCCCTGGTGGGAGCGCTACATCGTGTGGCTGCGCGGTGCCGCGAGCTGTGTGATCGGCCAGTGTGACCTCGGGACCAACCGTGAGGGTGTACCCGTGGGCGGGATGCTCACCGTGGCCGCCTCCTCCACCCTGCGCCTCGTGATCCTGGCCACCCTGCTCTCGATCGTCATCGGAATCGCGCTCGGTATTCTGACCGCCATCCGCCAGTACTCCGGCTTTGACTACGCCGTGACGTTCATGGCCTTCCTCTTCTTCTCACTCCCCGTCTTCTGGGCGGCGGTGCTCCTCAAGGAGTACGCGGCCATCCGCTTCAACAACTGGCTGGCGGATCCCAACATCTCGTTGTTCTTCATGATCGGAGCAGGGTTGGTGGCCGCCTTGGCGGTCGGCCTCGCCGTGGGCGGCGGGCTCCGCCGCATCCTGATTTCCATGGGGGCAACGTTCGCGTTCGTGGTGGGGATCCTCTACTACTTCGATGTGGTGCGCTGGTTCACCCAGCCCTCGGTGGGCCTGCCGGTGTTCATCCTGGCCTCTGCCGGTGCGGCCGCCCTGATCCTGGCCATGACCATGGGCTTCGACAACAGGAAGGTGGTCACCGCGGTTGGGGCCACCACCGGAATCGGGATCGTGGCCTACGCGATCCTCCGGGGAATGCTGCTGAGCAGCCCGTCCACGGGTTTCCTGCTCCTCTGCTTCGCGTTCGCGATCCTGGTGGCCGTGGCCTGCGGCTACCTGCTCGGCGGGTTCTCGCGGAAGCACGCAATCGGCCTCTCGATCGGCGTGGCCATGGTGATGTCCTTCATCGCACTGATGGACCTCATGCTCACCAACTGGTCCCACTACTACTCGATCAACAAGCGGCCCATCCCCACCATCGGCGCCGTGACCCCCAACCTGAACGGTGACTACTGGCAGAGCTTCATCGATGTGGCCACGCACCTGATGCTCCCCACGCTGGTGCTCATGCTCGTCTCACTCGCGGGCTACACCCGCTACACCCGCGCCTCCATGCTCGAGGTGCTCAACCAGGACTACATCCGCACGGCCCGCTCCAAGGGCCTGCCGGAGCGCACCGTCATCACCAAGCACGCCTTCCGCAACTCGCTCATCCCGCTCACCACCATCGTGGCGTTCGACTTCGCCGGCCTGATCGGTGGAGCGGTGATAACAGAGACGGTGTTCGGGTGGAAGGGAATGGGTGAGCTCTTCCGGGCGGGTCTCGCCAACGTTGACCCGCCACCGGTCATGGCCTTCTTCCTGGTGACGGGAATCGCCGCCATCGTCATGAACCTGGTGGCCGATCTCATGTACGCCGTGCTCGATCCGCGGATCACGAGGTGAGGCACCCCATGACCACGTACCTGACCACCACGCCCGCGATCCGGACGATGGGAGAGACCCGATGACGCTGCCCCACGAACCAGGACGCGAGGACCTCGTCCGCCAGTCCCAGGAGATCCAGGAGGCGGAGGAGCCCACCTCGGCGGACTCCCGGCTCCGCCATGACATCGAGCACCGCGTACGCCCCACCACCACCGACTTCTCGGTGGAGGAGGACCTGGAGGGTAAGACCGATCGGTCCTACTCCCAGGGCCAGTTGGTGCGCCGGCGCTTCTTCCGCCACAAGGCGGCCATGGCCTCCCTCGCCATCCTGATCGGCATTGTCGTCCTTGCCACCACCTCGATCGGCTGGGGGCCCATCCCCGGCTGGTGGAAGTGGGGCGTTGAGATCCCCGCCCAGGTCCAGAACATGGGCAAGCCCACCATGACCCTGTGGCCGCCCTCGATTGGTGACCACCCGTTCGGGCAGGACACGATCGGCAAGGACTACTTCGCGCTCACCATGCGGGGAACCCAGATCTCCCTGCAGATCGCCTTCATGGTGGGCCTGATCGCCACCTTCATCGGCACCCTCATCGGTGCGGTCGCGGGATACAAGCGCGGCATGATGGAGGGCCTGCTCATGCGGTTCACGGACCTCTTCATCATCATCCCGGGCCTCGTGCTCGCCGCCGTGCTCGGCCAGATCGCCGGCGGTGGCGTGGTGCCCCTCTCGATCATGCTGGGAATCATCTCCTGGACCGGGCTCGCGCGCCTGGTCCGCGGCGAGGTGCTCTCCCTGCGCGAGCGGGAGTTCGTGATGGCGGCACGGGCGATCGGAACGCCCACCCCGCGGATCATCGTGCGCCACATCCTGCCCAACGCGCTCGGAACGATCATCGTGAACGCCACGCTCCTGATCTCCGGCGCGATCCTCACCGAATCGGGCCTCTCGTTCCTCGGCTTCGGAGTCTCGCCCCCGGACACCTCCCTGGGTGTGCTGATCTCCACCTACCAGCAGGCATTCACCGTGCGGCCCTGGCTCTTCTGGTGGCCCGGCCTCATGATCCTCACCATCGCGCTCTGCGTGAACTTCATTGGTGACGGTCTGCGAGACGCCTTCGACCCGCGCCAGCAGCTCGACTGAGAGACCAGGAGAGAGAAATGACTGTGACTCCCACGAGCACCCCCAGCACCGCCGAGGGCCACAACGCCGTCCTCGATTTCCAGAACCTGGACGTCCGCTTCCGCACCGAGTTCGGCTCGGTGCACGCGGTCAAGGGCATCAACCTGCACGTGAACCCGGGCGAGGTGGTGGCCCTGGTGGGTGAGTCCGGCTCTGGTAAGTCGGTGACCGCCACCACCGCGCTGGGCCTGCTCCCCAAGAACGCCAACATCGGCGGCGAGACCGTGGTGGGAGGCGAATCCATCGGGTACCTCGATCTCCGCCAGCTCCGCCAGGTGCGCGGCAACAAGGTGGCCATGGTGTTCCAGGAGCCCATGACGGCCCTGAACCCGGTGCTCAAGATCGGTGACCAGCTCATCGAGGGCATGGAGCTCCACGGGATCGCCTACGGGCGGGAGGCGTGGAACAACGCGATCGAGCTGCTCGCGGCCGTGGGGATCCCCGAGCCCGAGCGCCGGGTGAGCCAGTACCCGCACGAGCTCTCCGGTGGTATGCGCCAGCGCGTGGTGATCGCCATGGCGCTCGCGTGCCACCCGGATGTGATCATCGCGGACGAGCCCACCACGGCACTGGACGTGACCGTGCAGGCGGACATCCTTGATCTCCTGCGCTCCCTGAAGGACCGCCTCCAGACCGGCATCCTGCTCATCACCCACAACATGGGCGTGGTGGCGGACATGGCCGATCGCGTGGCGGTGATGTTCAAGGGCGAGATCGTGGAGTCCGGCTCCTCGGAGGAGGTGCTGCTCAACCCGCAGCACACCTACACCAAGCGCCTGCTGGACGCCGTGCCGCACCTCGGAGAGGGCCATGGCCAGTTCGGCTACCGCCCCAACCCGGTGGACGAGTCCGAGACCACCAAGGCGCTCGAGATCCGGAACCTGGTGGTGGACTACAAGCGGCAGGGCAAGAAGCCGTTCCGCGCCGTCAACGATGTCTCCTTCGATGTGCGCCGCGGCGAGATCGTGGGCCTGGTGGGAGAGTCCGGCTCCGGAAAGTCCACCATCGGTCGCGCCCTCCTCGGCCTCATCCCCTCGGCCGCCGGCGAGATCCAGCTCTTCGGCGAGGACCTCCTCGGCCTCTACGGCACCGAGCTCAAGGACGTGCGCAAGCGGATCGGCGTGATCTTCCAGGATCCCGCCGCCTCGCTCAACCCCCGCCTCCCCATCGGTGACGTGATCCGCGAGCCGCTCGAGGTCCACAACGAGGGCAGCAAACAGTCCCGGATCGATCGGGTGCACGAGCTCCTGGACGCCGTGAAGCTCCCGCGCTCCGTCTACAACCGCTACCCCCACGAGCTCTCGGGAGGCCAGCGCCAGCGCGTGTCCGTGGCCCGCGCCCTCTCGCTCAGCCCGGACCTGCTGGTGGCGGACGAGCCCACCTCCGCCCTGGACGTCTCGGTGCAGGCGGCGGTGCTCGCCATGTTCACGGAACTCCAGAACGAGTTCGGGTTCGCGTGCCTCTTCATCTCCCACGATCTCGCGGTGATTGATTCGCTCGCCCACCGCGTGGTGGTCCTCCAGTACGGCGAGGTGGTGGAGCAGGGCACCCGCGAGGAGGTCCTCCTCAACCCGCGTGAGGAGTACACCCAGCGGCTCCTGGCCGCGGCGCCGGTGCCGGACCCGATCGAGCAGGCCCGCCGCCGCGAGGAGCGCCACGCGCTCCTGCGCAGCCTTGGCGAGGAGGTGGTGGAGCTGGACACCACCGGCTTCGAGGCCTCCCTCAAGAGGGCTGGAGTGGAGACGGAGGCCTCGCGCAACGAGGCCGCGCGCAGCATCTTCCGCCGCTCCGGCAAGTAGCGGCACCACCGGCCAGCCGCCGCTGGCCCGCACCCGGGAAGCGAGGTGGCATGGGCGGTCTCGCGCTCCGGCGCGCATCAGCCCGGCGCACCCTGCTGGCGGGGCTCGCCCTCCTCGTGGCGGCCGCCACGGCCCTGGTGGCCCTCACCATCGCAGGCGCGGGCGTCACCGCCACCGCCGCGAGCCGCTCCGCGATCGATGGCCAGCTCGGCGGCGCCCCCGCCTGGGAGATCCGCACCCGCATTGCTGAGGATCCGGCCGCCCAGGACGCCGCCGCACGCGCGGGCATCGCCGCGGTAACAGAGGGCCTCACCACCGAGGTGGGCCGCACCATGGTCTCGGAGGGCAAGCGTGCGGATACGGGAGACGGCACGCGGCAGGTGGCGAGCGCGGACCCGTCCGCCGTCGTCGTGGAGGGGACGTGGCCCGGGGCGGGCGAACTCCTCGCGCCCGCGGACCTCGCCCTCGCCCCCGGCACCACCGTGGAGGTGGCGGGCACCGCGCACACCGTGAGCGGCACGTGGTCACGGCCCGAGCCCGCCGTGGCCGGCACCCCCACCGTGCTCGCCGAGGACCCCTTCCTGCTGCCCGACGACGAGGCGCTGGCCGCCGTCGAGAGCGCGCCGTTCGTCTACTGGGACATCCGCCTGGACCCGAGCGGCCTGGACCTGGAGGCGCTGGACGATCTGGCCACCGTGGCCGCCCGGCTCGATGCCGAGCTGCGGGATGCCGAGGACGTGGTGGTGCGCGGGCTCCAGGTCACGGACGGGCTGGATACCGGCGGCGGCCAGCTCGCGGAGGCG
>JAUNRP010000047.1:7597-11425 GCA_030544165.1 bacterium | reverse complement strand
ACGCCCGGCGAGCACCTCGAGGAGGGGGACCGCGTGCTGGTGGTGGGGGCGCCGGCGCACGTGCGCGCCGCCATCGCGTACCTGGGGCACGCCGCGGAGGAGGACCTCACCAACGAACGCGGACAGGTGGACTTCAAGCGGTTCACGCTCTCCAAGCCGGAGCTGTTCGGGCGCACGGTGGCGGAGCTCAACGTGCCCGCGAAGTTCGGCGGCGTCATCACCCGCGTGCGCCGCGGGGACCTGGACCTGCTCGCGGAGGACGATCTGGTGCTCCAACCCGGAGACCGCCTCCTCGCCGTGGTGCCCGCCGAGGAGATGTCCGCTGCCGTGCGCTTCTTCGGGGACTCGGAGCGGAAGGTCTCGGAGATCGATGCGCTCTCCACGGGCCTCGGGCTCACCCTCGGGCTGCTGCTCGGCATGGTGACGATCCCACTCCCCGGCGGCTCCGAGTTCTCGCTGGGCCCGGCGGCCGGACCACTGGTGGTGGGGATGGTGCTGGGCGCACTCCACCGCTCCGGCCCGCTCACGTGGGACCTCCCCCAGGGCGCGAACCTGACGATCCGGCAGCTCGGCCTCCTCCTCTTCCTCGCCACGGTGGGCCTTGTCAACGGTCAGGCGTTCGCCTCCCAGGCGTTCACCGGAACCGGTGCGGCGGTGGCCGCGCTCGCAGCGATCGTGGTCCTCGCCTCCGCCGCGGCGTTCTTCACCGGCGCCCGGCTCCTCGGCCTCTCGGCCCAACGAGCCTCGGGCGGATTCGCGGGGTTCGTGGGCCAGCCGGCCATCCTGGACTTCGCCATGTCCCGCACCTCGGATGAGCGTATCGAGGCCGGGTACGCCGCCCTGTTCGCGCTGGGGATCATCGTAAAGATCGTGCTGGTCCAGGTGATCGTGGCGCTCTCCGGCTGAGCCCGACCCCGCCCCGATCCGACCGCCCCGCTCCGGCCGCACACCCCCGCAGACCCCCCAGACCCCCCGGCCACACGCGTTCATCCACGCGGGCTACACTCAGCCGCGTGTTTCCCCGGCGGTCATCCTCCCGTATCCTCCTGGCCACCTTCGCGGTGGTCGGGTTGGTCCGGCTGATCGCCATCCCGCTCTCCCCCATGCTCGCGCTCGTCTGCTCCGCCCTCGCGGTCCCACTCCTCGCGGAGACGCTCTGGGTCTCCACGGACCGCCCCCGCTCGCACCTCACCCGCTGGTGGCTCGCCGCCATGGTCCCCTTGCTCGCCCTCGATCTGTCCGCCACCCTTCTCGACGGCGAACCCCGCCTTCTCGCCACCTCCCTCACCCTCGTCCTGGTGGGGCTGGGTCAGGTGGTGGCGCTGTGGCCCCACCGCGAGCACTCCGCCTTCGCCGAGGAACGGGGATGGCTCTTCCTCTACGCCGCCGGGATCGCGCTCGTGGCCTTCGCGGCCACCTCCCCCATCGGCGTGATCGCGGGCTCGCAGCTCGCGATCCCGGTCATCCTCGCGAGCGTGTCCGTGGCCGCCGCCGGACTCCTCGCCACGGCGCTCGGCCCCAAGGGAACCGGCGGCGCCATCCTCTCGTTCCTCGCTGTGCTGGTGATCCTCATCAGTGGCGCACTCGGCACCCTGAGTCCCGCCGCCTCGATCGGCGCGGTGGTGCTGGGCTTCACCGGCCAGATCCTCATCCTCGTGGCGATCCTGGAGAGGGAGACGCGGGAGGCGGACGAGCGCAGGGTCTCCCTCCTCACCCACCACGAGTGGGACGGACTCACTCCCGCAGCCACCACTCCCTGAGCCCCAGCGCGGCGGGGCCGCTCCCCCCTCCATCGGGCCCCGGCACCGGAACGCCATCGCCTCGCCCTGCCACTCACCACACATGCCCGCAGGGATCACACTGGCGGCGTGATATCACTGGGCAACTGTGATCCGTGGGGGCAGGTCTGCGCGGGAGCGTGGAGCGTCCCGGGACTGGGTTGCCATCCGCCCCAGCACAGTGGCCATCCACCCCAGCACCGCGGAGAGGCCCCCATCCAACAGGCCCCGGCAGCGCCGCGCTGATAACCTTTCCCAGTCTCCTTATGAAAGGACCAAAGATGGTTGACTTCACCGATCTCCTCTCCCGCCTCCCCATCGATCGCATCGCTGCGCAGCTCGGTGAGGATCGGGACCAGACCTACCAGGCGGCATCCGCCGCGATCCCTGCCCTGCTCGGCGGAATGAAGGCGAACGCCGAGGACCCGAACGGCGCCGCGTCCCTCATGAGCGCCCTCCAGGACCACCAGAGGGATGTCGATGAGCTCGATGTGGACCAGGTGGACACCGAGGACGGCCAGAAGATCGTGCGCAACGTGTTCGGTGAGAACACGGATGCCGTGGTGAACCAGTTCTCCGGCATGGGCTTCTCCGGCGGCCTCGTGGGCAAGCTCCTCCCGATGCTCGCCCCGTTCGTGCTCGGCTGGCTCTCCAAGAACATCTTCGGCTCCGGCCGCCAGCAGGCCCCTGCCCCGGCCCCTCGCCAGCAGGAGTCCGGCGGCGGCGGTCTCGGCGACCTCCTCGGTGGCATCTTCGGCAAGAAGGACGAGCCGGCGCCCACGCCCACCCCCCGCCAGGTCCCGCAGCAGCAGGACGTGCCGGGCGGCATCAACATCAATGACATCCTGGGCGACATGCTCGGCGGCGGCCGCTCCGGCGGCGGCGGCCAGGCGGCCCCGCGCCAGCAGCAGTCGCCGCTCCCCGGCGGCCTCTCGCTCGATGACCTCCTCGGCGGCCTCGGCGGCCTGCTCGGAGGCGGCCGCCGCTGACCCGCGGACACCACCCGGAAGGCCCGGGAGTGCGCACCTAGACTCAGGTGCATGAGCACTCCCGGGCCTTCGGCCTTCCCCGACGACGCACCCGTCCCTTCCGCCGCGCCCTCACCGTCTGAGGCCCCTCCGCCCGTCCTTCCCGACGACGCACCCTCGCCTTCCGCCGCACCCTCCCGTGCGCTCGTGGTGGTGGCCCATCCGGACGACGCCGACTTCGGCGCCGCCGGCACGCTGGCCACCCTCACGGATGACGGCGTGGAGGTCACGCTCCTCGTGGTCACCCGCGGGGACCAGGGCGGAGCCGAGGAGGAGGACATGAGTGGCCAGACCGCGCGGAGGGAGGCCGAGCAGCGGGCGGCGAGCGCCGTCGTCGGGGTGGATGACGTACGGTTCCTGGACGGATTCCGGGACGGGTGGCTGGAACCCACGTTCGAGCTGCAGAAGGAGATCGTGCGGGTGATCCGGCAGGTGCGGCCGGGGTTCATCGTGACGCAGTCGCCGGAGCGGAACTGGGAGCGGATCTTTGCGAGCCACCCGGACCACATGGCGGTGGGCGAGGCGGTGATCCGGGCGGTGTACCCGGCGGCGGAGAACCCGCACGCGTGGCCGGAGCTGGTCTCCGAGCACCGGCTCCCCGCCTACAAGGTGCCCGAGGTGTGGCTGATGGCCCACCCGGAGCCGAACCACACGGTGGAGATCACTGGGGTGTTCGAGCGCAAGGTGGAGGCGCTGCGGGCGCACGCCTCCCAGGTGGGCGGCATGCCGGAGGGGGCGCTCGAGGAGCGGCTGCGCGGCTGGGCGGAGGTGACCGCGCAGGCGGCGGGCCTGCCGGAGGGAAGCCTGGCGGAGGCGTTCCGGCGGGTGTGGATCAACGCGATTCCGCCGGTGGAGTGAGGGGGCTGCGCGGACGAGGCGGGCCGGGGCGGTGGCTGGACACGGGCCGGGTGCGGCGCGCGCCGGGCCGGGGCGCCGCGGCACCGAACGCCTACGTCGCCCAGATCCCCCACAGCACGCCCAGGGTGAGGGCGCCGGCGATCAGGATGACCACCACGTCGTGG
>JAUNRP010000047.1:5292-7587 GCA_030544165.1 bacterium | reverse complement strand
GCAGGCGGCGGGGCTACCGGAGGGGAGCCTGGCGGAGGCGTTCCGGCGGGTCTGGATCAACGCGATTCCGCCGGTGGAGTGAGGCTGCGGCGCGGGCGGGGCGAGGCGGGCCGGAGCTGTGGCTGGACACGGGCCGGGTGCCGCTCACGCCGAGCGGCGAACCAGCCAAGGGACGGGGGCCTACGCCGCCCAGATCCCCCACAGGACGCCCAGGGTGAGGGCGCCGGCGATCAGGATGACCAGCACATCGTGGAGGCGGAAGCGCCTGCTCGCCCACGCGATCACGCACGCGAGCGCCGCGAATGCCCACACCATCGCCCAGGCGGGCACTCCGGCGAGTTCGCCGAAGCGCGCGGAGGTCACGGTCATGTTCGCGGCAGTGGTCACGAGCATCCCGCCGATTACCGGGAGGATGTAGACCGCGATGTCTTTCAGCATGGGGGCGTCCGAGTAGCGCTCGTACCCGGCGAATACCAACATTGCCGAGATGTTGGAGACCGCCACGCCCTGGATGAGCGCCGCCAGCGCCAGCACCACGGCGGCCACCAGCCCGTAGTTCTCCACGCCGAACCCCCAGCCGAGTTCGGCGGCGAGCTTCATGATGATCGGGCCCGGCGTGGCGTTGGCCACCGGCACGAGCTGGCCGTAGAACGCATCCGCGGAGACCATCCCGGAGGTCACGAAGAAGCCCGCACCCACCGCGATGTACGCGTTCCCGCCGCCGAACGAGGCCGCGATCGAGAGGGCGATCAGCCCCATGAACGCCAGCCCGGTCACCCCCGCCACGGCCCACGCGGCCGCGAATCCGGCGGCCATGAGGGCGGTGAGTACCGCCGCGCTCACCAGTGCGGGACGTACCAGCGATCCGGTGCGCTCTCCGGGGGCGACGCCGTCGCCGCCCGCCTCACCACCAACGGACGGTGAGGGGGGCTGGGGGGTGGCTGATCGTCGTCGCCACCCGGTGAGGAGGGAGTAGAGGACGATCAGGACCAGGGCCGCCACCACGATCGTGACGGAACTGAGCGTGGGTAGGCCCGTCTCCCAGGTCTGGCCGAATGCGAGGCCGGCGAGGCGGATGAGGTCGTCGAGGCCGGTGAGGAGGGCAACGAGGATGGTGATCGTGGCGGCCACGGCCGGCTGCGGGGCGGTGCGGATCAGGCGCAGGACGTACTGGAGGAGGATCACCACCACGTACGCGGAGATGCCCACGGAGGCGAACTCGATCGCGAGGATTCCGCCCGGCCCCAGGATGCCGAACAGGGCGATCAGGCCGAGCACCATGAGCGTGCCGGGGGCGGAGGTGGCGAACCCGGAGAGCACGGCGCCGGTGACGCCGCCGATCCGGAGGCCGGAGAGGCCCGCGAGCTTGGTGGGCAGGCCGCCGGGGGTCACGTTGGCCACCACGGTGTCCCGGGTGAAGACCTGATCGGAGAGCACGCGGCGGCCCTGGACCAGTTCCTTCTCGAAGAGCGGGATGAGCGCGGAGCCGCCGCCGAAGCCAATGGTTCCGAGCTTTGCCATGGAGCCGAGATGGCGCAGGAGCGCGGATGCCATGAGGCCAGCCTAGGTGGTTGCGGTTACGGTGGGATCTGGAATATCACCGGGCGCCCTCCGCCCGGTGCTCGGAACGCATGAAGGAGCACACGTGAAGATCGGCATCATCATCGGGTCCATCCGCAACGGCCGCCGCACCGAGTCGGTGGCGCACTGGGTCTACCAGGCGGCGCAGGCGCGGGCGGGCGAACAGGAGGGGTCGGGTGGCGCTGAGGTCACGTACGAGCTCCTGGACCTCGCCGAGTTCGATGTGCCGCTGCTGACCTCCTCCACCGTGCCCGGCGCGGCCAAGCGCCAGTACGAGGATCCCCGCGTGACCGCCTGGTCAGAGGCCGTGGACGCCTGCGATGGGTTCATCTTCGTGACCCCCGAGTACAACCACGCCGTGCCCGGTGCCTTCAAGAACGCCGTGGACTCGCTCGGCAACGAGTGGTTTGGCAAGGCCGTGGCATTCGTCTCCCACGGGGCGGATGGGGGCGTGCGCGCGGTGGAGAACTGGCGCGTCTCGCTCGCGAACTTCTCCATGGTGGACGTGCGGAACGTGGTGACGCTCGGCCAGTTCACGGACTTCGACGGCACGGAGTTCCAGCCGGTGGAGCGCCGCGCCGGCGAGTTGGAGACCGTGCTGGCGGACATCGAGGCCGCCACCGAGCGGAATCTCGGCAACCGGAAGTAGGGCCGGGAGGCCGGGGCGAGCGGCGCCCTAATCCCGTGATCCTCACCCACGCGGCGGATAGCCTT